>NZ_JAEQCT010000068.1:0-49836 GCF_020738205.1 Microcoleus sp. PH2017_24_DOB_U_A | reverse complement strand
CTTGAAGGAGTCAGTAGAGGCGCTTTGATTTCGCCTTTGAAAGTTCGCATTTGGACTCTTCAAGAATCCCCGTCCCGGAGCGGGCTGGGGAGTATCAAGGGACTACTGATACTAAATTCTGGTTTGTTACTCCTTGATGATTCGGCGATTGAAATCGCTACTACACAAGCGAAGTCCGCCTCCGCGGACTAAGAAATAAACGGGGTATTTAAGCTTGATTTGGCATGAAAACTGAAAACTGACAACTGAAAACTGAAAAATGCTTACTTTGATTCACCCAACTGCTGTGATTCATCCCCGCGCCGAACTGCACCCGACTGTAGAAGTGGGTGCTTATGCTGTAATTGGGGAAAGAGTGAAAATCGGGCCGGAGACTAAGATTGGTGCCCATGCAATTATCGACGGGCTAACAGAAATAGGTGCTCGCAATCAAATTTTCCCTGGTGCGGCCATTGGTTTGGAACCTCAAGATCTCAAATATGAGGGTTCTCTGACTAGGGTGACAATTGGCGACAACAATGTGATTCGGGAATACGTGACAATCAACCGCGCTACTGGAGCGGGGGAAAGCACGACGCTCGGCAATAATAATATGTTGATGGCTTACGTTCATGTGGGCCATAATTGCGATATTGCCGATCGAGTAATCATTGCCAACGCTGTAGCCCTAGCGGGACACGTCAAAATTGAGTCTCAAGCCAGACTCAGCGGGGTTTTGGGCGTTCATCAGTTTGTCCACATCGGCCGCTTATCCATGATCGGTGGCTTGAGCAGGATCGATCGAGATGTGCCACCCTATATGCTAGTCGAAGGGAATCCTTCGCGAGTGCGAGCTATCAACAAAATAGGCCTCGAACGTGCAGGTTTAACTCCAGAAGATTTGCTAGTTTTAAAGAAAACTTTTCGGATTTTATACCATTCTGGCTACACTCTCAATCAAGCTTTGGAACAATTGGATTTGTTACCGGAAAATCATCACTTGCAGCACCTGCGGAGATTTGTGCAACAGTCTGTAACCAAAGGGCGGCGAGGCTTGATTCCTGGTAAAAAATGAATGAGCCTTATATTAATTCTTGCGGACTCAAAGAATTAGTATTATTGAACCGCGAAGACGCGAAGGACACGAAGGAAGAGAAGGAAGCTGTACGGTGCGTCAGTCACCAGCTATAGGTAACTCAAACAGTTTTTGTCTGACGCACCTTACCGAGGATATTGAGGAGTTTATGAAAATTTTTATCAGCACTGGTGAGGTTTCTGGCGATTTGCAAGGAGCTTTGTTAGTTGCAGCTTTAAAACGTCATGCTGTCGCCGCTGGTTTGGAGTTGGAAATAACCGCATTGGGCGGCCCTCGTATGGCTCAAGCTGGCGCTACTATTTTAGGCGATACTCTGGGTATTGGTTCTATGGGTATTATAGAATCTGTGCCGTATATTTTGCCAACGATCGCAGTTCAGCAAAAAGCTAAACAATATCTCAAAAAATTCCGTCCCGATGTTGTTGTATTGATTGATTATTTGACTCCCAATCTCGGTATTGGTAGCTACATCCGCCGCTGTTTGCCCGATTTACCTGTGGTTTGGTACATCGCACCTCAAGAATGGGTTTGCTCGATTTCTCCTCGCAATACGGATCTGATTGTCAATATTGCCGATCGCATTTTGGCGATTTTCCCCCAGGAAGCTACTTATTATCGCGCCAAAGGCTCTCAAGTCAGTTGGGTTGGTCATCCTTTGCTGGATAGAATGCAATCTGCGCCCAGTCGGGAAGTTGCCCGCAAAACTTTGGGAATTGAGCCGGAACAGGTTTCAGTCGCTCTAATTCCCGCTTCTAGAAAGCAAGAACTCAAGTACCTGATGCCGGTGATATTTGAGGCTGCTCGCATTATCCAAGCTAAAATCCCGGAGGTTCATTTCTGGATTCCGGTTTCTCAAGCAGCTTTCCGCAGCAAAATCGAACAAGCGATCGAGAATTACGGTTTGCGGGCTACTTTGTTGGAAAATCAAAATCTGGAAATCTTGGCTGCTGCCGACTTTGCGATCGCCAAATCTGGTACTGTTAATTTGGAATTAGCTTTGCTCGGCGTTCCGCAAGTTGTCGCCTACCGCGTCAGTCGCATTACGGCGATGATTGCTCGCCACCTGCTGAAATTGTCGATTCCTTTTATCTCTCCGCCCAATTTGGTGCAAATGAAGGCGATCGTTCCGGAGTTGCTGCAAGACGAGGCTACTGCCGAAAATATAGTTTTCCACGCCCTGGAATTGCTGCAAAATGCCGATCGACGCCAGCAAACTTTGACGGATTATCGCCAAATGCGCGAAAGTCTGGGAGATGTCGGTGTGTGCGATCGCGCTGCTGCCGAAATAATCAAAAATGTTAAAATAAATACAGCTTCTTAAAACAATTTTAGTATTGAAATATTATGTCAAGCTATCGGAAAAAGCGACCGATCGCTGTTGATTTATTTGCAGGCGCAGGCGGCATGACGCTGGGCTTTGAACAAGCAGGTTTTGATGTACTTGCTTCAGTCGAAATTGACCCCATCCACTGCGCTACCCACGAGTTCAATTTCCCGATGTGTTCTGTATTGTGCAAAGATGTCTCAGAGCTGACGGGAGCAGAAATTCGGCAAAAATCTGCGATCGGCAAGCGCGAAATCGACGTAGTAATCAGCGGTTCGCCCTGTCAAGGATTCTCGCTGATGGGGAAGCGCGATGTCGGCGATCCGCGAAATTCTCTAATTTTCCACTTTCAACGCTTAGTTTTGGAGCTCAAACCCAAGTTTTTTGTAATGGAAAATGTGCCGGGAATTGTAGCAGGCGAACACAAAGAACTCCTGAATCTTTTAATTAGCTCTTTTCTGGAAGCAGGCTATCAAGTAGAAGAAAACTATCAAGTTCTTAACGCAGCTCACTACGGAGTACCGCAAGCTCGCAAACGATTGTTTCTGATTGGTTGCAAAAAAGACTACGATCTGCCAAACTATCCTCAGCCAACTACTTTTTTGCCTAAAAAGAAACTTCCTAAACGCTATAAAAAAGTTAATTTACCTGCGGTTCCGACAGTTTTGGATGCGATTGGAGATTTGCCGGAAGTAGAAAAGTATAGCGAGTTGCTACACCGAGATTGGGTAATGGTGGAGTACGGAAAGTGCAGCAGCGATTACGCGAGTTTTTTGCGCGGATTCGATGATTTTGATAATGATTATGCTTACGATCGCCAGTACGATCGACAAATCCTCTCATGCAGTCGGCGCACCAAACATTCTGCCGAATGTATGGAAAGATTTGCAGCCGCAGCCTACGGCGAAAAAGAGCCGATCAGCCGTTTTTACAAGCTGCACCCCGACGGAGTTTGCAACACTCTCAGGGCTGGAACCGACAGGGCGAGGGGCGCTTATACTTCGCCAAGGCCAATTCACCCGATCGCGCCTCGGTGCATTACAGTCAGAGAAGCAGCGCGATTGCATTCCTATCCTGACTGGTTTAGATTTCACGTCACAAAATGGCACGGTTTTCGCCAAGTCGGAAATTCTGTACCGCCACTATTGGCGAAAGCTGTAGCAGCGCAGATTATTAGCGCTTTGGGCGTAAAACCAATTAAGCCGAGTTTCAAGCTTTCAAGTGGAGAAGATTCGTTACTTAAACTAAATTGGTCGGAAGCAGAACAATATTATCTCGAAACATAAGAGTTAGATTTAATAATTGGTAATTGGTAATTGGGAATGGGTAATTGGTAATTGGTAATTGGTAATTGGTAATTGGTGTTTCATAGCGGTTCTAAACTTTCGCGATCTACTCGCTATTTGTCTTGCTAATTAGCCATTACCAATTACCAATACTGTACCTCACTTGATAATTGCTATATATACTCTGATTATTAATCAATTATTTTTCTTGATTGTTACCTATTGACTGTAGATAAGCATTCAGCTTCGGTGACAATTCATCAATTATTGGTTGGAATCTTTTTACCTGTTCACTTCCCACTAATTTTCTGGCATATGCTAGCCTCAAAAAGCTGATTGTTTCATACAAAGAACCTCTGGCAATCTTGACAAAACGCCGATTGTCTTGATAATTATATCTACCACGTCCTTCTGCAATATTAGCGCAAACGCTATCGGCGGCGCGTACAAGTTGCTTCCCGATAGTATCTTTTGTAAAATAGTCCCATTCTTTGACGATAAACCAAACCTCATTTGCCAATTTTTCAGCCAACTTGTAAACATCCAAATCCTCAAAATCTGGTCTACTCATATCTCACACCCCTTAATCAATAATTACCAATTACCAGTTACCGGTTCCCAATTACCGATTACCAATTCCCAATTACCAATTCCCAATTACCGATTACCAATTCCCAATTACCAATTCCCAATTACCCATTCCCAATTCCCAATTAAAAATCAACTTCCAATCTTCCTTTTAATAAATAAGCAGCCATTTGGCCCTTACCTTTGACATTGATTAAACCGCGTTTTTCAAAATCATACTTGTCTTCTATAAGCAAATAAGTTGCGTCGGAAATCTGAATTCCGTCCGGGATACCGTGAGATTCCATGCGGGAAGCGGTATTTACCGTATCGCCCCACAAATCGTAAATAAACTTTTTTGTCCCGATGATTCCAGCTACCACTGGGCCCGAATGAATGCCGATGCGGATGCTAATAGTGAGACCGAACTCTTCTCTGTATTTCACTATGGCTTCTTGCATATCTATCGCCATTTCCGCGATCGCATCTCCGTGATCTGCTCTCGGATTTGGCAACCCCGCCACTACCATATAAGAGTCACCAATTGTCTTAATTTTTTCTAAACCGTGTTTTTCGGCGAGATCGTCGAACTTGGAAAATATATCGTTGAGTAAATGTACTAATTTTTTGGGCGATATTGATGCTGACAACTGGGTGAAGCCAACAATATCCGCGAACATCACGCTAACTGCTGCGAATTCGTCGGCGATTACACCTTGTTCTTTTTTTAATCTTTCGGCGATCGCCTCTGGCAATATATTTAACAGCAACTCCTGAGATTTTTTTTGTTCTATCTCTAATTTGACTAGATAATCCTGCATGGTTTGATAGGCGAGATTCCTTTCTTGCAGGTGCATATAAGCTTTTGAGTGATAGCGAATTCTAGCAATGAGTTCGACTGGATTGGGCAGTTTTACTAAATAATCGTTAGCACCCAAGGAAAATGCTTGCGCTTTTAGTTCCGCTTCTTCTTTACTGGAGAGAACAATCATCGGAATGTCTCGCGTCAGCGAATTCCCTCGAAAAAAGCGCAGCAACTGCAATCCATCTATTTCTGGCATTACTAAATCTTGGAGGATTACTGTTGGCTTCACCTCTAATGCTTTCTTAATTGCTTGAGCTGGATCGTTACAGTAATAAAATTTAATGTCTTTTTCATTAGCAAGCATTCGGCGCACCGCTTCGCCGATCATTTCCTGATCGTCAATCAGTAAAACTGTAACAGTGTATTCGGTCAAGCTAGATATTTTTTTGCTTTCTGAATTTAAAGGTAAATTTAAGTCGATCGAGTGACGGCTTTTCTCCAATTTGAGGTTACTGAGAATGGCGCTATCTCTGGCGGTAACTGGGTTTTTCCCATTGTTTCCCCTATCCTCAAACTTCAACTTTACCACGTTGCCGTTGACTATTTGACTTTCTCGTTGATTTAGTGCACAACTGCAATCGAATTCAATAGCCTGAGAGTGAGTTAATTTCATAACTAGATCGGGCAACGGCCATTGTCTGGAGAGGATCGAAACTTTTACTTAAATATTTTCTAAGTGTCAATAGCGACCCGGTATTATTTAAGTACGCTTACCAGGTGATAATACCAGGTTGGTAAAGTTTTATCCGCTGATTTTTGTAAAATCTTTACACAGCCTAGCACGCTTGACATTGATTGCAAGGGCTACGATCGCTAATTGTTGGGTCAGCCGACTGCTGCTTGCTAGCAGGTGCCCGGTAACCGCAGCATTCCGTGAAATTACAGACTGCTGGCAAGATACACGCGCGATCGCGATCCCAAAACATCACCCCAATAGATTGATTATGATCGCTGAGAGTCTGGCACGACCTCGGCCATTGTGCTCAACCACTTAAGCCTTATGGCCCAAACATCTCTAGTATTTTCTACACGAGATATTTCATGCAGGCTGGGGCGATCGCCTCGATCGGCAAAACCTGCACAGCCGCATTCAAATCAGCAGCAGCTTTCGGCATCCCGTAAACTACTGAGGTAGCGCGGTCTTGGGCGATCGTGTGCCAGCCTGCCGATCGCAAAACTTTGAGCCCTTTAGCGCCGTCTTTGCCCATACCGGTTAACAGCACTGCCACCCCTTTGCCCTGCCAGTATTGAGCGACACTCTCAAAAAAAGTGTCCACTGAAGGGCGGTAAGGATATTCTAAAGGTTCTTTCGTATACTTAAGTGTTAAATTCGATTGTAATACTAAGTGGTCGTTAGTCGCGGCAATTATCACCTTACCGACTTCCAAAGGTCGATCGGCAACTGCGACACTCACCGACAACTTACTTTTTTGACTCAGCCAATCTGCCAAACCAGGAGCAAACTCAGCATCTACGTGTTGGACGATCGCCACAGCCGCCGATAAATTGGCAGGTAAAGCCGATAGCAGAGTTGCCAAAGCTTGGGGCCCGCCAGTCGAAGAGCCGATCGCCAGCAGCGGCGGAGTCAAGCATTTAGGAGTTGCGCTGTGAAATAAAGAAGTCGAGTTACTTTTACCAATCAATCTAGCGACTTTAGAAATAGTTTTTAACAACTCCATACCGCCGCTTGGGGAATTGCCCATCAACCCCAAAATTGGCGTATTAATAGCATCCAGAGCTCCATATCCCATAGCTTCAAAAACCCTGCCCGCATTACCTGTCACCGAAGATGTCACTAGCAGAATCGCGCAGGGAGATTGCTTCATGATCAGGCGCGTCGCCTCAACACCATCCATCACCGGCATGATCAAATCCATCAATATCACATCCGGTGTATTGCGGGCGCACTTGGACACAGCTTCGGCCCCATCCGCCGCTATCCAAATAATTTCATACTCCGGTACCGTCACCAAAACTCGGCGCAAAGCTTCAGCAGCAATCAACGTGTCGTTGACGATCGCTATTTTCATGTTGAAATTGCTCATAGTTAATTAATTTTCAGTTGCGGGTAGTTGCGGGAGCCTGCCGATCCAGTTTTTTATGCTGCGGCCTTTTCTTTAAAACTGAGATATTGCACTATTGTCAATAAGCCTTTTATGAACAGGCAAGATGCCTGTTCCACAAGAGATGAATTTTTTTGTGGAACAGGCATCTTGCCTGTTCCTGAGAATGGTGTTCGTCGGTCAGTTAAAACTAAACTTGTAGACGGAGGCAGCAAACCGCTTCTCAATTAGCGATCGATACTGTTGGGTTAACACTTTTTCGGGCCCGGAGATCCCCCTAAATCCCCCTTAAGAAGGGGGACTTTGAGTGCTTCCGGTTCCCCCCTTCTTAAGGGGGGCTAGGGGGGATCTCCGGGCTCGGGGCCAAGCGTATTGAATTACCGATTGAATTACGAACTATCACGCAGCCTACCACTATTCATACCACATTTTGGTCGTATTTTTAGTTTTTAATTAAAAAAACTTAACCCGAGATTTTTTTTCAAGCCTCACCGATTAAATCAACCACCGCATTTAACAGCGTATCGTCGTGAAAACTGCTTTTAGTTAAATAATAATCCGCTCCCACTTCCAATCCTCTGATTCTATCTTGCTCGCGGTCTTTGTAAGAAACAATAATTACCGGAATCGACTTTAGGGCCGAATGATTTTTAATTTGACTAACCAGCTCAATCCCCGTCATGCGCGGCATATCAACATCGCTAATTACCAAATCAAACTGCCCGGTACGCAGAGCATTCCAACCATCCATACCATTAACAGCTATTTCTACCTCATATCCTTGATTTTCTAAAAGTTTGCGCTCTACTTCTCGAACAGTAATTGAATCATCTACTACCAAAACGCGCTTGCGAGTTGTTGATTCAGCAGTTTGTTCGGTTTTACTAACTTTCTGTAACTGACTTTCAGCCAGCAGTTTATCAGTCGATCGCACCAAATCTTCAACATCGATAATCAGCACCGGCGTACCGTCTTCCATAAAAGCAGCCGCGCTGATATCCGCTACCTTACCCAAACGCGGATCTAAAGGCCTGACAACTAAATCGCGTTCGCCCAGAAACTTATCCACAGCTAAACCATAACTGCTAGAGCGATCGCTCACAATGATCACCGGCAGCAAATCCAACTTTTCAGGTGGCGCAGCTAACTCCAACACCTGATAAGCTGTCACCAAACCAATATTTTGGTTGTCAAGAGTAAAATACTGTCGGTTTTCGGCGATCGCAATATCAGCAGACTCAACCATCACAATGCGATCGATCCGAGTCAGCGGAAAAGCATAAGGTTCCCCCGAAATTTCCACCAACAGCGTCCGAATTACCGACAGAGTTAGCGGCAACTGCAAATGAAAACTCATACCTTTTTCCGGCATAGATGTCGCCCGGAGAATGCCACCAACCTCCTGCACCATACTTTGCACAATATCCAAACCAACACCGCGGCCCGAAATTTCCGTCACTTGACTAGCAGTAGAAAAACCAGGCAAAAACAGAAAATCCATCAATTCCGGTTCAGTCAATTTCGCAGCCATTTCCGCACTTACCATACCTTTCGTGACAATTTTTTGGCGGAGTTTTTCCGGTTCTATTCCTTTTCCATCATCCGAGACGGTAATTGATAGCATCCCGCCCCGATGTGCAGCTTCCAGTCGGATCGTACCTTCAGCCGATTTTCCCGCAGCCAAACGTGCGTCTGGGAGTTCAATACCGTGGTCGATAGCGTTACGCAAAATGTGTGTTAGCGGTGCTTCTAATTTTTCTAAAATATCTCGATCTACCTGAGTAGATTTGCCAACAACTTCAAATTTCACTTGCTTACCCAACTGTCTCGCCAAATCTCTCAGCATTCGCCCAAAAGCTGAAACGCCGTCAGCAAACGGTCGCATATTGCTGGCAATAACTTCTCGGTACAAGCGATCGGACAAGTTGGCAGAACGGCGGGCAAACAGTTCTAGTTCGTTGAGGCGATCGGACAAAATATGGCGGCAATCATTAGCTTTTTTGCGAGCACTGCCGAGATAATCTTCCGATCGCTGATCTAGAACAGAATCGCTTAAAGATTCCTGCAATTTCTCCAACAAATTATAAAGCTGTCCTTGGTTTTTTCTCAGTTTTAATAATGAATCAGCAAACGGTTGCAGCCATTTTGCTTCTACTAAAGATTCGCCTGCCAAACCCATAATTCGGTTTAAGTTTTCCGCATTTACTCGTACTACGCGGTCAGCGGTTTTAGGCTTTTGAGCGTTTTCCCTGAGATTTGAAGGTGCAGGTTTTGCGCTAACAATTTTAGTCGGTCGTTGCTCTACAGCTACTGCTGTAGAATTGGCGACGGGGGAAATTTGACCGCTATTCTTTGTGCGTTGGGAAGCATTATCTTGAGGTTTTGGTTGTGGTGTCGGGGTTGTTTGGGGACTCGTTGCTTCGGCAGATTTTTGTGAAACAACTGCGGCAGTTGTTGCCGATTGTTTAGTTGTTAATAATTCAAGAATCTTACTTATATCTGCGACAATATTATCTATTTCTGCCTCTTTTTCTGCCAGCCAAGCTTCGATTTTCAGTACCGGAATTTCCTGCATATTTACCAGAAAATTTACTCCGGCGAGCAGGGTGTCAATTTGACTGGCATTTAAGCTAGATTTGTGCTTCTGAAGTGCCACAAATGTATCTTCTATCGCCTTCGCAAGTTTAACAACTTCATGGAACTGAACTATTCTGCCAGCACCTTTTATTAAATGAGCGGATTTAACAAGGGAGTCTAAGTCTAAATATTCATTGGGGTTATTTTTGAGCGAGAGTAAAGTTTGGTTTAATAGTATTGATTGTGCTTCTACTTCTCCGGCAAATAAAGCTAACATCGATAAATCAGTTTTAAGCAACCGAGTTTCTGGACTTTCAACCTGTGGCAAATCGGGCAATATTTCATGAGGAATATCAGAATTGAATTGTACGTGGTCTGTTATTTCTGCGGTAAAATCAACAGGTAATTGCGGCTCCCATTCCGGCAGAATTTCTGTTTCAACAATGGTCTCTTGTTCTATTGTTTCTGCTTCATCTGGGCTGCCCAAATCTAATTGTTCGTTATTGATAATTGCTAAGATGGCAGTTTCTAAGGTTTCAATTTGCGATCGATTAACCGGGAGCCAATTTTCGATCTCGGTTTCCGGAATCTGGCTGATTTGGGCCAAAAGGTCGATCGCCCGCAGCATCACATCAATCTTATCAGGTGAGTCTAGGGCGATCGAGCCAGCCTGCGCCGCCACAAAGCAATCCTCCATCACGTGAGCGATTCGCACAGCAGCATCCAGTCCCACAATCCGCGCCGCGCCCTTGAGCGAGTGGGCCGCCCGCATCAAAGATTCCAGTTCAGCCGGAGAATTAGGGTTATTTTCTAATACCAAAATGTTCTCATTTAATACTGCTACTTGAGTGTCCGCCTCCATGCGAAATAAATCCATCATGGAGAAATTGCTCATATCTTGATTGCTCATTTTTTATTAATCCTTAATTTATTCCAACCCACTTTCGCCCGGTTTTGTTCATGTAGGCGCGAATTCCCTTCGCCCGTTCTTCAACCCGCGGAGGCGGGTTTCGTCTGTGTAGGCGCGAATGACCTTCGCCCGCTTTTATTCGCCAGATTCCATTCACCCAATGCCCAATTCCCAATGCCCCATGCCCAATTCCCAATGCCCCATGCCCTATTCCCAATTCATTAGATAATCTTCTTATTCAACGTATAAAACAGCAAATCATCATCGAGATAACAAACACTTTGCCCCTGCCAACTGATAATCCCTTTAGTATAAGTTTCTGGCACTTTAGAAACAGTAGATGGAACATTTCTGATTTGTTCCGGGAGAATGCGGTGAATGCCGTAAATCTCATCCACTCCAAACACCCAGCGGCTGCCTTCTCTCTCAACAACTACCATCCTTTCGTAAACAACAGGACTAATATTTTGTCGGCTAGCATCTGCTGCTTCCAATCCCAAAAGTGCTTTTAGGGAAACGCACAACTGGATTTCACCGCGAATATTCACCAAGCCGATAAGTATATTATTACTGCGGTGTGGCAAAGTGTGGATAACAGAAATCTGCGTCACTTCCTTAAACAGCGCCGCCGGTAAAGCCAACCATTCGCCGTTAAGCCTAAAAATACCTACAGATATAGTACCCGCAGCCGTGACGGCGTTAGTTACTCCTTGACTCGATCGCAATAAATTAGTCCACTCTTCCAGATATCCAGTCGGCAATTCCTGTTCCAGCAAACTCCGGCCCGCGTCGGAATAGACTGGACAGTTGCGGCAGTGAATAAATGTTTTTAATTGAGGACAAGTGCGATCGCCCCCAACTCCGATCCGATTCCAGCAATCATCAGTCATTCGATTTTAGATTTTAGATTTTAGATTTTAGATTGTAGGGTGTGCACCGCGCACCAGTTTGTAGTTTGTAGTAGTTTGTAGGGTGTGCACCGCGCACCAGTTGATTTAACTAACCGTAGGGTGGCCAGCGGGGAGAAATGTTTAGTTTTGCGATCGTCACATTCAGCCCTCGACCGCACCCTACAATAACTATTGTACAAAAAAATAGATTTTAGACTGAGCCTTGCTACACCTGTTATTCTTGTGACATACTCCCACGTCAAGCCTCGTGGTGCTATGACGTGGGCATCTTTGCAGCCCGATGAAGGGTATCCAAAATTTCCTTCGCGGTACTGTCATCTATAGTTCCTACTACAGAAAGATTCCCACTACGGCGTTTTATTTTGGGGAAAATGTCCAACCCCAATTTCTTCAAATTAATCGAAGCGTTGATATCGCGATCGACCATTAAAGAATGTTGCTCGTCCCAATAGCTTCGCATACCGCAATCGGTGAAAACGATTTCATTCCGATAGCACAGAAGCATTGAGGTATAAGCAGGTTTTTGCGGAACGACGGCTGATCCAGCTTTTTCGGCTATGTATTCCAGCGTCTTGAAAAATTGACCAAACGCAGCATCCAGCCAAGACTTGTTTAGTCCTGATTTGGCTGATTGACCGTTTGGGAGGTAGTTACCCTCATCCAGAAAGCTTAACTTTATTCCGCTTCGTTAAGCCTTTTAAGTTCAAATCTTCGTGAAAAAAGAATTTAGCTCCAGACCTGACAAGTTTGTGAGCTGTTTTATAGTGGAAGTCTTGGCGAGAACGCGCTATTTTTTGGTGCTGTCTCGCTTCTTTTTTTGCTAATTTCCGTCGGGCGCTACAGCCACGCTTCCGCTTATTCCGCTTTTTTGAAATGCGGTCTAACTTAGCTTGGTTTTTGCGAAGCGGTTTCAATGAAGGCAACTTTTCGCCCGATGACGTTGCTAAATAGACATCTTCATGCAGCACCGCATCTAACCCAATTGAGTTATCCCAGTTTGGGGTAACTTTGTCAGAAATAAACTGGGGTACTGAAGCGTCTTCAAGCATTATCTGGGCGAACCAACCATCAGCCTTTCTAGTTACACTAATTTGCTTGACGGTAAATCCATCGGGGATTGGGCGGTGCCTCCGAACTTTTATCACGCCCAACTTCGGCAATCGGATATAAAACCAATTCTTGCGAACCAACTTAATCCAATCGCTGTTAGCCGTAGAAAAAGTCATCGTCCGGTAATCAGCTTCAGTCTTGAATCGGGGTTTACCCGATCGACCGCCTTTACTATCCCCTACTATAAACCGTTCAAAGGCTTTATCTACTCGTTTAGAAACATCTTGCAGGATAGTTGAATCTACCTGCTTGAAGTCCAATAGCTCACCACTGTGGAAGACTTTTACTAGGTCTTTTTTGAGGGCTGGCAATTGTTGCTTTTGAGAGTAGTAGTTGGGCTTTTCGCGAGGCGCAGAGATGCTAGCAACCAATGGACAAGCATTTATAGCAGTGCGGTTTCTTTCCCACCAATCAAATCGATCGCCTAGCTGTCTGTTGTACCAATAGCGACAAATTCTCAACCAATGGTTGAGGGTTAATTTTTGATTGGTGTCGGGATAGAACTGATACTGATACGTTACTTTCATTGCGCTACGACCTTTACGCATTTGCTGGTCATAAAAATACCAGAAAATACTAGATAAAGTCAAGTAGTAATTTAATAATTGTGTCGAGTAATGATGCTAGCAGATAAAGATTTGTTGATCTCGTCATCCACACCTTCATTGCTCGCCCGCTATGCTGACGAGGACATGAAGATGTGGAATCCTCGGTTCACGCGCCTTTCATCCCACACTAATCGAAGCGATATAGTGTGGGGATTCCCGTCTGACTAGCTAAAAAAACCGACTCGATCCGCCGACTCCCTATTTACTTTAAAAACGCTAGCATTTCGTGGCGTAAACCGAGTGTAGCATCATTAACTTGCCCGATCGCCCCATTGATATCCCGGAGCGCCGACGCAGTTTGCGAAGAAGCCTCACTCAACTGCACCATCGCCTCGCTAATTTGCACAGCACCCTGAGACTGTGCATCCATCCCCTCATTCACCTCTTCAAAACGCGGAGTCAAAGCTTGCACCCGCTGGATAATCGATTCCAACTGCAAACTAATAGTTTGCACATCTTCCACCCCGCGGCGCACCTCATTAGTAAACTTATCCATTTCCATCACGCCAACACCCACCGCAGACTGCATTTCTTTAACCATATTTTCAATATCCAAAGTAGCCACCGCCGTTTGATCTGCCAGTCGGCGAATTTCCCTAGCCACCACCGCAAAACCCAACCCGTACTCTCCCGCTTTTTCCGCTTCAATAGCCGCGTTGAGCGAAAGCAAATTAGTTTGATCTGCCACCTTCGTAATCGTCGTGATAATACTGTTAATATTATTAGCTTTTTCGCTAATAACTCCCAATTTACCCGAGATCGCACTGGTAGAATCTGCTAATTTATTCATCGTGGATTCCATGCGACCAATTTCTTGTTTACCGCCGCCGGCAGATTGAGCAGCTTGGTGGGACATCTCCGAAACTTCATCCATTGTCCTCGCCAGTTGCATAGCAGTAGCAGCAATTTCTTTAGCCGTGGCTACTACTTCATTAGTCGAAGCCACTTGTTGATTCATCGTCGCTTCCAATTCCTTGCCGGAGGAGGCAATTTGGTTCGTAGATCCACTAATTCTGAGGCCCGACAGATCTATTTGATTTTCCAGAGTTTGGGATACCGTACTCGTGAGAAACAGTCCAAACAGTCCAGCCGTTAGCGGCCCGAGAATCATGCCCAAAATTACCCAGAATGTGGTTTGACTAATATCGTTTTTAGACTGCTGTTTAGCTAGTTGTCCCGTTGTTTCATTGATTTTGAGGTCTTCCAAGATTAAGTTAGTAGCTGATTCAAACGAGGATCGATTCGCTTTGGCGCGATCGCTCAATTGATTGTAAAACGCCCCAGCCCTTCTAGCAGCCTCGATATCGGGCGACTTAGTATTCCCTTGGCCAATCAGTTCGATCTGCCTTTTAAATGGGTTGAGAATTCCTAAACTCTCAAATCTTTTATTTAAATCTAAAAAAGCTTCGTGATTTTTCTTCCAGATATCCCATTTAGCCTGCAATTCTTTGTATATCTTATCTTCCTCCGCAGTTCTGGATGTGGTTTCATACTCTTTGAAACCCTCATTAATCTGCTCCCAAGCTTTCTGAATTCTCGTCAACTCACTTCTCCTTTCCTCTGGGCTGAGTTCCAGATCCAGTAATGCCCGTTCCGACGACTCAATTTGCGTTTGTCCTTCATTAACTTTCCACAATCCACTAACGCTCGGCAGGCTATTGTTAGCTAGCGTATCAATATGTCCACCTAGCCGATAAGTGCCACTCCAACCAATACAAGCCACAGCTAAAACAATCACAGCTAGAAAAATAAATGCAGCATTCAGGCGCTTTTTAAAACTGATATTTTTAAACATTTTCTACATCCTTATTGCTTACTTTAAACCGAGAAATTTCTTGACGCAAACCTTGAGATGCCTCATTTAATTGAGAGATAGCACCGTTAATTTCGCGCAATGCGCCCGCCGTTTGCGACGACGATTGACTCAGATACACCATCACCTCGCTAATTTGCTGAGCGCCTTCCGATTGAGCCTCCATACTCTGATTTACCACTGAAAAACGCGGAGTGATAGCCTGCACCTGCTCGATAATTTCAGTCAGTTGCCAGCTCACACTTTCCACATCCTCAACGCTATCATTTACTTCTTCAGTAAACTTGTTCATTTCCGTCACCCCAGTAGAAACTGCTGCCTGCATTTCTTTAACCATTTTTTCAATATCTAAAGTAGCAACAGCAGTTTGATCGGCTAAACGCCGAATTTCTCTAGCAACTACAGCAAAACCCATACCATATTTTCCTGCTTTTTCTGCTTCTATGGCAGCATTCAAAGAAAGTAAATTAGTTTGGTCAGCTACCTTGGTTATTGTAATAATAATTCGACTAATATTATTAGCTTTTTCGCTGATGTTGCTAAGTTGGCTAGAAATAGAAGTTGTGGCGGTTGATAATTCCCGCATGGTATTTTCCATGTGGCTTAAATTCCGCTGACCGCCCTCTGCTGCTATTGTGGTAGTTTGGAAGGTAGAAGTAATTCCCTGCATTGCTTGCTTCAGTTGTCGAGAAGTAGCAGCTATCTCTTTTGTAGTAGCTTCCACCTCTCTAATCGAAGCTGCTTGTTTGGCGATTACTTCCTCCAATTCCTTGCCAGAGGCAGCAATTTCATGAGAGGAAGCAGTTACTTGAAGACCAGAATTTTGTACTTGCCCGATCAAGGAACTTAGGCTTTGAGTCATGCTTTGGAATCCGGCGAGTAGTTTGCCAACTTCTCCCTGATAATTTGCTGAAATATTGGCAGTTAAATTGCCCGCCGATACCTCTTCTGCAACTTTTACTGCTATTCCCAAGGATTGCGCGATATTCCGGATAATTACCCAAGAAATTAACACCCCAACTCCGACAATAATCAAAGTGCTCGCCCCAGCAAAGTAAGTTGAAAAAATTTCAGCTTCCTGGGCGAATTTCTTTCTTTCATCCAAGAATCGATTTTCAGTTTCTTTGATTTCTGTGATTTTACCCCTCAACTTCGCCATAATTTCTAGTCCTGTTCCAGCACTTACTATTTTTTTTACCTCCTCTTCTCGACCAGATTTGCGGAGTTGAATAGTTTTTTCTAAATAATCGATTCTTTCTCTAATCAGGATTTGCAATTGACCGAGTTTTTCTTGTTGTGTCGGATTTTTCATCTTCTCTCTCAACTCTGCTAGTTGCACGTTAATGCTTGCATTTGCTTCATTGTATGGCTCTAAAAAATTCTCTTTTCCCGTGTACAGATAGCCGCGCTGACCAGTCTCAGCTTCCAGCAAAAGCATATCTAACTGTGCCAATTCTTGCAAAATTTTATGGCTCGAAGTAACGTTATCTAAAGACTTAACTAAAGTATTTTTAGTGTGTTGTGATACAATATTTGCTATAAGTATTAACGTAAAGATTGTACCAAACCCCCTCCACAAAATTTGTTGAATAGTTGACTTCTTCTGCACTGAATTTACCTCTTTTTTGCCTGCTACAAATAATGAATAAAATTTGATATTTTAGAGTTTAGATACTGACGAATATTGGGTGTGAGTAACTATCAATTGACTTTGAATCGCGAAATTTCGTGGCGCATCCCCTGGGCTGCTTCGTTCAAAAGGCCGATCGCACTATTGATTTCCCGCAAAGCATCAGCCGTTTGCAGGGAAGTTTCGGCCAACTGCGCCATAGTTTCGCTAATTTGCTGAGCTCCTTCCGATTGAGCTTCCATGCCTCTATTTACCGAATCGAAGCGGGGAGTGAGAGATTGTACTTGCTGAATAATTTCGGCTAATTGCACGCCGATGTTACGAATATCTTCCATCCCTTTGCTGACTTCATGGGAGAATTTATCCATTTCCATCACCCCAGTAGAAACGGCTGACTGCATCTCTTTAACCATGTTTTCAATATCGAGTGTGGCAACGGCTGTTTGGTCGGCTAGGCGGCGAATTTCGCGGGCGACGACGGCAAAACCCATGCCGTATTCTCCGGCTTTTTCGGCTTCGATCGCTGCATTTAAGGAAAGTAAATTAGTTTGATCGGCTACTTTTGTAATCGTGGTAACAATGCTGTTGATATTGTTGGCTTTTTCGCTAATGATTCCGAGTTTGTTAGAGATAGAAATGGTAGCATTTCCCAAGACTTTCATGGTATTCTCCATGCGAACTAACTCTTTTTGACCTGTGCTAGCTTCGCGGGCAGTTGACTCTGCCATGTGGGAAACTTCATCCATCGTTTTTACGAGTTTACCACTGGTGGCTGCGATTTCTTTGGCAGTAGCTACAACTTCGTTGGTGGATGCTGCTTGTTCGTTGACTGTGGCTTCTAATTGTTTGCCAGAAGCGGCTATTTGGGTGGCTGATGAAGTGATTTGTATGCCCGATGTTTGCACTTGTTTGATTAATCCGGCCAAACCGCGATTCATGCTGCGGAAGGAGTTCTCCAATTTGCTAATTTCGTCTTTGGTGTCGCTGACATGAACTTCTCCTGTTAAATCGCCGATCGACATTTTCTCTGCTACATCCACCACTCCGGCAATTTTAGCCCCTAACGGTTTGGCGATCGTATTGCTAAAGTACAGTCCAAACAGTACGGCCGTTAAAGGGCCCAGCAGCGTGCCTAAAATCACCCAGAACCGAGTTTGACTGATATCTTCGGTGGCAGCTTTGCCTGAGTCTGCTGCTAATTGGCGATCGTAGTTCAGGAGTTCCAGCATTCCCTCTGTCGCAGCTTGAAATGTAATTACTTTCTCGTTCAAAGCTTTGTCGTTCATTCTGTTAAGCACCTCAACTGCTGATGCAGCAGTTGCTAGTTCAGGTGATTTAGTTTTACCCTGTTTGAGCAAATCAATTTGGATTTGCCGGGGATTGACAATGCCTATTCTTTCATATTCTTTATTGAGTTCTTGGAATTCTTTGTGAGCCTCAGTCCACTTTTGCCACAGCGGTTTAAATTTTTGATAAAGTTTGTCTTCTTCCTCGTTGCGCCCAAGTTTATCGTACTCTTGAAAACCTTGATTTATCTGATTCCAAGCATTATTTATTCTGGCGATTTCTCGGCGTCTTTGGTCAGCATTGATTGCTTCGTTGAGCAGCATCCGATCGGAAGACTGCACCTGTGTTTGTCCTTCGTTGATTTTCCACAAAGCGACGGTGCTGGGATAAGCATCGTTGGCGATCGATTTCAGGTGCCCGGATAGCCGAAAATTTCCGCTGGCGCCGACTAAAGCTACAACAAGCACGATCGCCCCCATGAACACAAACGCAGCGATCATGCGTCTTTGCAAAGTCATATGCTTAAAAATATTGTCCATAGTTCCGTTCTCAGTTATTACTTATCAGGCTATTTTTCCATTCGCTGAATGCGCCGGCGGACGATCGCAGCACCGGCAATATCTCCTCGCTCTTCTTTGAGCAAAGCTAGGTGAATTAGTCCTTCATAGTGATCCGGCTTGAGGTAAGTTGCTTTTTGGAAAGATTGCTCAGCTTGTTGGCGATCGCCCCTTGCTTGGTAAACTTGGCCCAATAAGACGTAAGCGTCAGCATTCGTGGGATTTTGACTGAGGTAAGTTTCGCACAGTTTGGCCGCTTCCTGCAATTGTCCGCGATCGGCCAAACGTCGCGCTGCGTCTAAATCCGCACTCGCAGACTTAGCAGGATCTGGTGGTGGGGCGATCGCCCGAATTGGCAAAATCCCCGAATTCTCATTCTCTCTCGGATATTTTTGATGGGAAGTAGAGGATTTACTGTTAATACTTGGCAACTGATCGTTGCGAAGATTTTCCCTATTTCCCGCGTGTTTAAACTCTCGAACAATCCGCGAATAACTGATATTAGTCGGCTCTTTTTTGACCTGAACTTGCGGGCTGTATGGAATATCTGTTTTGCGGTAAGCAAATGCTAGGGAATGACGCACCGAGACAAATTGAGGAGGCAGTTTCTGCCCGCTTTCTGAGTGACCCAAAAATAATATTCCTGTTTTGTTTAACAATCGATTTAACAGTTGAATGGTCTGATTTCTGCCTGTTTGATCGAAATAAATTAACACATTGCGACAAAAAATTGCATCGTAAGGAAGTTGGTTAGATAAAAAATAGCTATCTAGAATATTACCCTGAATAAAATTAACTTTCCTTCTCACCAAGTCGTTCAACTGATAAAGATCTCCCGGCACCGGAGTAAAATAGCGATCGCGAAAATCCAAGTTTTTGTCGCGGAAAGAGTTTCTGCCGTAAACTGCGCGCTGGGCTTTTTTGAGAGCAACTTTGCTGATGTCTGCCGCATCGATGCTGAAGTTGATCGGATTTAAACCAGCGTCTAGTAGGGCGATCGCGATCGAGTAAGGTTCCTCTCCCGTCGAACAAGGAAGGCTCAACACGCGCAGGGTTTTGCCGGGATTTTGTGGAAACCATTCCGAAAGCGCGTAGCGGCTCAAAAAAACAAAAGGTTCGCGATCGCGAAAAAACCAAGTTTCCGGTATCACGACAGCTTCGATTAATTCTTCCAATTCTGGAGCGGATGTTTGCAATTTTGTCAAGTAAATACTGATATCCGTTAAACTGCAATCTTCCATCCGACGGTTAACGGCTCTAGTAATTGTATTAGACCCAATAGTCAGGGCATCTAAACCAATTTTTTGTCTGAGTAGAGCTTCAATCAGTTGACAGTTGACAGTTGACAGTTGACAGTTGACAGTTGACAGTTGACAGTTGACAGTTGACAGTTGACAGTTGACAGTTGACAGTTGACAGTTGACCAATTACCAATTACCAATTACCAATTACCAATTACCAATTACCAATTACCAATTACCAATTACCAATTACCAATTACCCATTGCCAATGACTAATGACCAATTACCCATTGCCAATGACTAATGACTAATGACCAATTACCCATTGCCAATGACCAATAACCAATAACCAATAACCAATAACCAATAACCAATAACCAATGACCAATGACTAAATCTCAGTCTTCCTGCTGGGGAAGCAGATAAGTTTTTTGGGATTCAGGCAGCAGATGTTCTACCCTGACAAATTGAATCATACCGCGATCGTCTGCAATCATTTCTCCCAAATAAGGAGTGCTGTCAATCTTAATGCCGGGACTAACAAATTCGGTTTCTGGTTTGTCGAGAGTTTCTGTCACCCGTTCCGCCATCAGCCCTAAAATTAGGGGGCCGTGCAAACTGTGGTTGTTCCCCTCAGAAGTATTGGGAAACTGGCAATTGACTAAGACAATGCGCGTGCTCAAGTAAGCGCGGGCGGCCGTCCCCTGTATCATTTGGCACAAATCAATGACCGGGACGAGATGTCCTCGGTAGTTAAACAAGCCGGGAATGTATTCCGGCGCGTTGTGGAGTTTTTTCAAGGTGACAGTGGGAACTACTTCGACTACGCGCCTGCTATCGAGGGCATAGCGATCGTCCCCGACATAAAAAAGTAACATCAACATAGGGATACCATTGGAGATTTTAGATTCTGAAAGTCGGTCGAAAAAGCATTTTCAGAAATTTCGCTTAGTTTTGCAACAATTACGATTCTTTTGGAATTCTAGAGCTATCTTGGAAAAAGTGTATTTTCTGGAGACTCAACTTCTATGGGTTGGTTTAAAAGACTGTTTGGAATGGAAAAGCCTGAAGAGCAGGCTCAACCGATGGCAGAAGTAGTACAGCAAGCTGCCGAAGCACAATCGATTGCTCCTGCTAAAGTCGGCCCAGACGGAAATTTTGACGAAAGCGGCCTGGCGAAGCGGGTGGCCTTGGCTTTTGACGGCGATTCAGAAGTTGCTGATATCGAGACTGTTTGGGTTGCTCAGCTCAGCGGCACGGTTGTTCTCAAGGGTCAAGTTCCCAGTCAGGAAGTTCTTGACAAGTTGGTGGCCATTGCCTCTGCTGAAGAGGGTGCGACGGGCGTGCAAACCGATCAAGTGACAGTCGGGTAGTTCTTCGGATCTCGATCCGTTTCGTTCTGAGTACGATCGAATTAGTCAAAGCTCGATTAAACCCGCTATGGCGGGTTTTTTCCTGCCTTCTCACCCTCAAAATATTAATTTTTGTAAGTAAGCGCGCTTTAGTTAAAAAACAGTATAATTGAATACAGAAACTAAATAAGTTTTAGGTAACAAAAAGCAAACCTGACCTGACCCCGCCCAAAAACGGGTACAAGCCGGGACACTCATGAGGGTCGATCGCAAAATTTTAGACGAAAGTCCCAGCTACCAGATTCATCTGTGAAGTAAATCTAAAATCGACTGACGATCGTTTTTATCTCAATATAAGGATCGAAAAATATGAAACTCACTTATCGCGGTGCCAACTACGAGTACGACATTCCGACAGTGGATATGATCGAAGGGGAAGTCGCGGGCAAATATCGGGGTCAAGACTGGAACTATCGGTATCCGAGACACCTGGCTGTCCCCAAAAAATACGGCGGTATCAACTCTACCACAAAGCGAGATTTTCAAGCCCAGCAGCAGGTCACAACACCTTGCGCGGCGGTTGAATCTGCACCAACTGCTGCGGATTTGGCGCAAGTTCACCGATCGCATATTTGCAGTATTCTCGATCGGCGGAAACAAGTAGCCACAGCCAAAGGTGATGAAAGATTACTGCGCTTGCTAGAAAGAGAGTGGCAGCAAATGGCCTGTTAGGAAATAGCTTGGGAAAATTACAATCCCCGGTTCAATAACCAAAAAATAGGTTTGTAGTGAGGACTTCAGTCCGCATAAATCCAAAAACTCGCATTCCTCACTACCAAAACCTCGATCGCGCTTAACTAACCGAAGATAATATAAACTACGATCTTAAATTCAGCATCAAAAGCAAGTCAAGAAAGTGACAAAAATCCAACTTGCCTATCCCAAAATTCCCGACAGCAAAAACGCTCCATTAGATAAGTGCACAGCCTTTGAAAAGTACGATGGCACTAATCTGCATTGGGTTTGGGAACAGCAACTGGGCTGGTATGCGTTTGGAACACGTCGCGACAGATTTGATTTAGACGATCGGGGAATTGCAGAATTTAACGCTGCACATCCGGGTTTGGAGGAAGCGCCGCAGATTTTCGTCAGAGACTTCGCGAAATCTCTGGAAGTTGTATTTCAGGCGAACCCAGAATATCACAGCCCAGAAATCACGGTATTTACAGAGTTTTTTGGTGCTAGCTCATTTGCAGGAATGCACAAACAGGAGGAACCCAAAAATTTGGTGCTGTTAGACGTGCAGGGCGATCGAGGTATTGTCGATCCAGAGCAATTCCTTCGAGATTTCAGTTTAGTAAACATTGCCAGAGTTGTGTATCGCGGAAAGTTGACAGGCAAATTTATCGATGAAGTCCGTCAAGGAAAATACGGTGTAGCCGAAGGAGTTGTTTGTAAAGGAAAGGATAAGGCTAACAGTATCTGGATGGTCAAGATTAAAACTATGGCTTACATGAAAAAACTGCAACAAGCGTTTAAAAATGATTGGGAGACATATTGGGAATAAAATAGCGTTCGATCGATACCACGATTTTGTAGGGCGGGTTCGCCAAGATATCCAGCACAAATCCGAAATCTTGTCAACCCGCCCCGCCTCGATCGAGATCTGACGATCGCTAAATCGAACACGATCTCAAGGGCGAAACCGATTTAAACAATTGAAACTGGTTCCAGCACTTTTTGCTGTTTTGGGCGATCGATGGTTTCTAGCTGTTGCAGCAGTTGCGCTTTCACTTCATGACGGTAATTAAAGAAATGTTCGCCTAGGCCTAAAACAGTCATGTAATCGTAGAATAGACGAGGTTTAATCAGAGCGATCGGCATCATTTGCCACCAGAAACGAAACCGCGTCGAACGCATGACACCCTGACGCCAACAAACAGCCAAAAAATAGAACTTAATTGGGGCAATACTTAAGTGGATAAAAGCCCACTATAATAATTAAATACTCACATCGAAACGGCTAAAATATAAATAGATTATGTATTATTTATTTAATTGCTCCTTGATTCTTAAACAAAAACTTATAAAATCTTGAAAATTCAGTAAATGATCTGAATTTGCCTCAACTCTTGCCATCAGTTGTTTAAGATAATATTCTTCTTGCACTTCTCTCGGTCTAGGTTTACTATAAGAAAAATGCGTTTTTGAAGCCAAACTACGTTCTTTAAAAATTTCTCTAAGATAACCTTCATGAAACAAAGCTTTTGTTTTATATCCAAAAATATCCTTTGTATTTTCCCCATCTTGAACAAATTCACTCGCTAAATCTTCAGGATTATCTTGACTGACATCAAAATATTTAATATATTGCTTCAAAATTTCATTATGTTGTGGATTTCTCACAAAAAATTTTCGATTTCCTAAAAACCAAGTTTCCAGACAAACTTTCTGCACAATAACTTCGAGTTGACAATTTACCGGTAGAGATTGAAAAGGTTTATCTTTTAATTCCGACTTAATTTGCTCATCAGCTTCCGCTTGTTTCTCCGAAACTGTAAAACGATCTGCGTCTGTGAATAAAACCAAGTAATTATATTGAGGAAATAGGTTTATTTCTTGGATAGCATTAGCAGTAACTCTATAGCAACTAGGAACGCCCATATCACTTTCGTAATAATAATTATTCTGAATTACCGCATCAAAACTATCCACTTCCGTCAACTCTGGAAGCAGCACAGATAACCACTTTTTATAAACAATCGGTTCTGTCTTTCCTTCAAATACAAAATACAAATTCATACTACGATTGTTTTTCGAGAATTTTGTTTAACTGAATAAATGCGTCTTGTTTAGATTTACCTAGATGATAATCCGAGGCATTACAGGTTCTAATGTGTCCGCCTTGTCGAGTAACAATTTTCCAATATTCATAGGGAATATTATTTATAATATAAGGGTGATGACTTGTGGCAATAAATTGCAAGGTTTTATTTTCGTGAATCAGGTCATCAGTTAAGATATCAATACAATTAATTCCCAAACTATTCTCAAATTCATCAATCAATATTACCGAACCTTCATTTGACAGAAAAATTTCGCCAAGATGAATAATTGTACGTAACATACCCGAAGACATCCTATCTTCCCTAATCCATTTAGGCACAGATTTCTCTTTGATAGAAATAACAGGGACAAATATATCAGCAAATCCTTTGAACAAGTCGTCTGTTTTAAAAGGCTCAACTCTGACATCTTCGATTTGTTGAAAAACATCAATGAATCTTGACTTAATTGCTTCAAAAATATCTAACTTATTTTCATAAATCAGATATAGCTTAGTTCTAATATCCTCATCGCTATTTACTATGCTCTGTAAGGTTTGATATTTGTTTTTAATCGAGTGCAAAGATTGCTTTGAGCTTCTAAGACGCAGACCGTTGATTGTATGGTCGCGATATTCTATTTTATTTAGAGCATCAAAAGCTTCTTTTATAACAGTTTCTTCTTTTAATAAATACATCATTGATTGATGTGAAGAAAGCTTTGGTATTTGGCTATTTTTGAATTTTATATCCTCTTTATTCCGCTCAAATAATACCTCATTTTTTGAAATCAGTTTTTCATGAATAAATGATGGTTTTTCATTTTCATCTGGGTTTTCTTTTTCAGGATCGTCAAAATTTAGTTCATTGGTTTCAACAGTATCAAAACCACCTTCCCAAATAAATTCAGTGCCGTTTACAGTAGAAAATATGATTTTCCATTCCAATCCATTGATAGCTTTTCCATTGGCTATACGTTTTAAATCGATAATTCCACGCAAGATTTGGGTTTTGCCTGCACCTGATATGCCAACTAAAAGAGTTAAATTGGATGAAAATTTAATTTCATCAAAATCCCAACCCAAAAAATGATTTTTTAATTGGAGTGAAATAATTTTCATAAGTTAATTCTTTTTGTTCAAATTGCTAAAAATATTTAAATTGTTGCAGTTGAGCAATATTGTAGCATGGAAGAAAGAGGAGACGATCGCAAAACTTCAACCCTAAAATAGGCTGAAAATCTCTCCCCACTTCCCCCATCAACCCTTGACACAAACTACCTGCTTCAGAGTCGCCACAACTTCCACCAAATCCGACTGCTGACTCATCACCTCCTCAATCGGCTTATAAGCCCCCGGAATTTCATCTAAAAATTCCTCATTTTTTCGACACTCAACCCCCTCAGTTTGCCGCACAAAATCATCGAGAGTGAATACATTCTTCGCCTTACTGCGAGACATCAATCGCCCCGCACCGTGAGAACAAGAACAGTAACTTTCCACATTTCCCTTACCTTTAACAATAAAAGATTTCGCCCCCATCGAACCTGGAATAATCCCCAAATCGTCAACTTGCGCGCGCACAGCACCTTTGCGAGTCACATACACATCTTCCCCAAAATGCACCTCTTTTTCCGCATAATTGTGGTGGCAATTCACCTGCAACAGCGGCTTCGTAACTTTGCCACCCGCGAGATGCTTTTCCACAATTTTCTTAAACCGATTCATCATGATATCGCGATTAAAACTCGCATAATCCTGTGCCCACTGCAAATCGTGCCAATAAGCAGCAAACTCCGGCGTACCCGCTACAAAATAAGCTAAATCTTTGTCAGCCAAACTAATTTCTGCGAGTTTAGCTAAGTCTTTGGCAGTGTCGATGTGGTGTTGGGCTAGCAGATTGCCGATACCGCGCGAACCAGAGTGCAGCATCAGCCAAACCGAGTTTTCGGTGTCAACGCAAACCTCAATAAAATGATTGCCGCCGCCGAGGGAACCTAACTGTTTTAAAGCTTTATTATCTTGGTGCTGGACTCCTTGATGCAGTTCCTTGAAATCGCCCCATCTTTGCCAGTTGGTGACAGATTTTTCGACTTCTTTATTTTCTGCAAATCCGACGGGAATTGCTGCTTCGATATCGAGGCGAATTTGTTTGAGTTTGCCTTCTAATTTGTTGGCGCTGAATGGCATTTTTACGGCCATCATCCCGCAACCAATATCCACGCCCACAGCAGCCGGAATAATTGCTTCTTTTGTGGCAATTACTGAACCGACTAAAGCTCCTTTTCCTAAATGTACGTCGGGCATTAATGCGACGTGTTTGAATACAAAGGGCAAAGATGCTACATTGGTTGCCATCTTGGTCTCTTTGTCGCCCAGGGCGTGATTTGCCCAGGATAATACTGGTTTTGGGGTGGATATTTCTAATTTTTCGTAGGGCATTTTTGTTTAAATATATTTAACTCGATCTACTGTGTAGTATATTTGTAGCACAAATATCGGCTAAGGTCAATAGCCCGATCGCCCAAAACGCGGTTTTCAACCAAAAAACTTACTTCAAACCTCGAATATCCGTTAAAAACCCCGATCGCAGGCAGAAAGTTTGTAGTGAGGACTTCAGTCCTCCAAAAGAGCGCCCTACAAGCTCAACCCGCTCGCAGTGCACACCCTACAGGCTACTTACAGGCGGTTATTTGTCGATCGCAAATATTAGTTGTTTCAGCACATCCAACCGCGAACAGTTCCAGTAATCGATGTGGGAAACGATTAAACCGTCGCCGTTAACCTTCAGTTCGCTTCTACCCGCGATCGCCATTTTCGGTTTCCAAGGTAGCGGCGCGATCCAACTCAGAGTCCAGCGAGTTTGTACAGTATCTCCAGACTGAGAAATATCGTGCAAGTCGAGTTTAATCTGTTGAAAAAAAGTTCCCATAAACCCGATCATTTTTCGGTAGCGATCGACTCCAGTAAATCGATTTACTGGGTCTTCAAAATAAACATCTTTTGCATAAATGCTGTAAGTCTGATTTTCAGGAAATCTGCGGTAGTCATCTTTAAGAATTTCCAGAATATTCATTATTATTAATCATACGCCTTAAATCACTATAATATAATCATACCAAAAAATAGGGTTTCCCATCCGGGTTCCCAGGATTCCCCAAGTTTTTAGAACAGGGTATAAATTCCAGTCTTAAAAACCTTGTCCTCAACTGTCAACTGTCAACTATCAACTGTCAATTATGATCGACCTCTACACTTTTACCACACCGAACGGCCGCAAAGTCTCGATCATGCTCGAAGAAATAGGTTTACCCTACAACGTGCACGTCATAGACATCAGCAAAAACGACCAATTTAGCCCGGAATTCATCGCCATCAACCCCAACAGCAAAATACCCGCTATAGTCGATCGCGATAACAGCATTACAGTCTTCGAGTCAGGCGCCATCCTGATCTATCTAGCCGAAAAAGCAGGCCAATTTCTGCCCACAGACAAACACAAATACTTTCAAGTCATGGAGTGGCTGATGTTTCAAATGGCCAGCGTCGGGCCAATGTTCGGACAACTAAACCACTTCAGACGTTTTGCACCCGAACAAATTCCCTATGCAATTCAACGCTACGAAAAAGAAACCTTGCGCCTCTACGGAGTATTAGATTCTCAACTAGCAAAATACGAATACATTTGCGGCCACTATTCGATCGCGGATATCGCGACTTATCCGTGGGTGGCTATTTACGAATTTCAAGGATTAACCCTCGACAACCATCCCCACCTCAAACGTTGGGTAGAAAACTTGCAGAAGCGTCCCGCCGTTGAGCGCGGTATGGCTGTTCCAGCTATACAAAAATAGCACTTTTTGTAGCGGGCTAGGAGCAACGCCCCACAATCAAATATTCTGGTTTTGGGCGGGCTAGAAGCCCACCCCACAATCAAATATTCTGGTTTTGGGCGGGCTAGAAGCCCACCCCACAATCAAATATTCTGGTTTTGGGCGGGCTAGAAGCCCACCCCACAATCAACTTCACTCTTTCTTTGTGGAACGGGCTTCTAGCCCGTTCAAAAAAATCCCTCAAACCTAATCAGCAAAGTGCTTAATAATCGCTTCAGCAAACTCCGAACACTTTAACTCAGGTACAGGCGGCTCCATCAACCTTGCCAAATCGTAGGTAACTTCACCGTTAGAAATTGCCGCGCCCAAACCCTTCTTAATCAAATCTGCCGCTTCCTGCCATCCCATATATTCTAACATCATCACTCCCGACAAAATCAGGGAACCGGGATTAACTCGATCGAGACCGGCGTGTTTAGGTGCAGTGCCGTGAGTCGCCTCAAAAACAGCACATTCATCACCAATATTCGCACCGGGGCCCATGCCCAATCCGCCGACAATTGCTGCGGCAGCATCTGACAAATAATCGCCGTTTAAATTCATCGTTGCCAAAATCGAATATTCGGCTGGTCGAGTTTGAATTTGTTGGAAAATACTGTCAGCAATTCGGTCATTGACCATAATTTTTTCCTTCCACTGCCCGCTACCGTGACTTTCCCAAATTGCGGACAGAACATCGGCAACTTCTTTACAAATTACGGCTTGTTTTTCGGGTGTCAAAGCATCGTAGCCCGGATCTATTTGGCGGGCATTTTCTTCTAAGCTAATCTCGGAATTGTGCTCTTTGTTGCCGAGAATCCAGGACTCTCTTTCTGTTACGCAATCAGCACGAAATTCGGTGGTTGCCAACTCGTAACCCCAATCTCGGAAACCTCCTTCGGTGTATTTCATGATGTTGCCTTTGTGCACCAAGGTTACTTGCTGCTTATCTTTTGGCAACCGCAAAGCGTGGGTAATTGCCCGCCGCACTAAACGCTGAGAACCACTTTTGCTAATTGGTTTAATGCCGATCGCAGAATCGAGGCGTATTTGTTTTTTGCCGTGTTCTGGCGTTGCAGGAATTAACTCATTGTTGAGGTATTCAATTAGTTTGTTACCGATTTCGCTGCCTTGTTTCCATTCAATTCCCAGGTATATATCTTCTGTATTTTCCCGGTAAATAATTACATCTAGCAGTTCGGGAGTTTTGTGCAGCGATGGGGTGCCATCGTAATATTTGCAGGGCCGCACGCAGGCGTAGAGGTCAAATATTTGGCGCAATGCTACGTTGAGCGATCGAATTCCGCCACCTACTGGGGTTGTCAGCGGGCCTTTGATGGCGACGCCGTACTCTTTGATGGCATCTAGGGAATCTTGGGGTAAATACTGGTAAGTACCGTAGACATCGCAGGCTTCGTCGCCTACGTAAATCTTGAACCAGTTAATTTTCCGCTGGCCTCCGTAAGCCTTTTCTACGGCAGTATCCATGACTTTCTGGGATGCTGGCCAGAGGTCTACGCCCGTACCGTCACCGCGTATGAAGGGGATAATTGGGTCGTTGGGGACGATCGGCGAACCGTCTTTGAATGTAATTTTAGAACCAGTTGTGGGGGCTACAATCTTTTCGTACATATCTTAACAGTGCGGATAGCAATTCTCCTTATTTTGCCACGATTATCTGTCTAAACCTCAAATTTTTCTAAATAATTGCCAAAAATTTGGATGACTTTATTTTTTACCGCACAGCAAAGCAGATGAACGCAGATAAACGCAGATTCTTTTGATGATGTCTTTATTTGCGATATTTTTCCTTCTGCATATTCTTTTTCACAACCCACAAAATAAAGCCGATGACAATAGTCACGGCAACTATTTTGGAAACGGGAGCGAGGTAATCATCTACAAGTGCATAATTTTCACCTAATTTATATCCGGCAAAAGTGAGGAAACTCACCCACAAAATTGTGCCGATTGTTGAGTAGACTAAAAACGGCAACAAAGCCATATTGTTGATGCCAGCGGGCAGGGAAATTAGGGTGCGAACTCCCGGTACCAGGCGACACAAAAATACGGCTTTGTTGCCGTGTCTGTTAAACCATCTATTTGATTTGTCAATATCTGCACCGGATACTGTAATCCATTTGCCATATTTGTCTGCTAAATTTCTCAAGCGTTCTTCGCTCAATAATTTGCCGGCATAGTACCAGGGAAGTGCTCCGAGAATGGTGCCGATTGTCCCTGCTGCGATCGCCAGGGTTAAGTCCATATCGCCCTTCGATGCGGTGAATCCTGCCAGCGGCATGATCAATTCTGAGGGGATCGGCGGGAACAAATTTTCTAAGAACATCAACAGTGCAATGCCGAGATAGCCCATCGACTGCATTGTGTTAGTTATCCATTCAACCATTTTGATTTAATAATTGGTAATAGGTAGTCAGTAGTCAGTAGTCATTAGTCAGTAGTTTGCTCGTTCCTAGGCTCTGCCCATTGGTGACAACTTAAGACTGAAAGCCCTGAGAAATGTCGTTTTTACCTGAGTCTAGATCCCCCTAAATCCCCCTTAAGAAGGGGGACTTTGAGAAGATTCCGGTTCCCCCCTTATTAAGGGGGGTTAGGGGGGATCTAGACTTCGACACAAACAAGAAAGACTGTCGGTTTAACATTAAGTTGTCAGCAATGGGATTGCCCCTACAACTCTAAACTATGATTAAGTTCCCGAAGTCCAAGAGTTGGTGTACTCAATTTGATCGGGAGTCAAGGTATCAATGTAAATACCCATTGCTTCCAATTTGAGACGCGCGATTTCTCTGTCAACTTCCACAGGGATTGAGTGAATACCTGGCTCTAGTTTGCCTTTGTTTGTGACAAGATGTTCGGCGGCTAAAGCTTGGTTAGCAAAGCTCATATCCATCACGGCGCTAGGGTGTCCTTCGGCGGCGGCTAGGTTGATCAAACGGCCTTCGCCCAAGACAATAATCGACTTGCCGTTATTGAGACGGTATTCTTGAGTGAAAGAACGTACTGTCTTCACGCCAGTGCTTTTTGCACCGAGGGATTTGAGGTCAATTTCGATGTCGAAGTGACCGGAATTGCAAACCATTGCGCCGTCTTTCATGGTGTCGAAATGTTCGGCACGAATGACGTGTTTGTTGCCGGTGACGGTGATGAAAATATCTCCGACGGTGGCTGCTTCGTCCATTGGCATGACGCGGAAACCGTCCATCACTGCTTCGATCGCCCGAATCGGATCGATTTCGGTGACAATTACGTTGGCGCCCATGCCGCGAGCCCGTTGTGCCGTGCCTTTGCCGCACCAACCGTAGCCTGCAACTACAATATTTTTACCGGCTAACAAAATATTGGTAGCGCGGATAATGCCGTCTAGAGTAGATTGACCGGTACCGTAGCGGTTGTCGAAGAAGTGCTTGGTGTCGGCGTCGTTGACGTTCATTGCGGGGAAAGTCAGCACACCGTCTTTCAACATAGCGCGCAGGCGCACGATGCCTGTGGTGGTTTCTTCGGTGGTGCCGATCAAGTCGGAAATTTGGTTGGGGCGGTGCTGGATCAGGGCTGCTACCACGTCGCTGCCGTCATCGATGATGATGTTTGGACGGTGATCTAGGGCTGTGTTAACGTGACGTTCGTAGGTAGCCGCGTCTTCTCCTCTCAGGGCGAAGACGGAAATGCCGTAGTCTTCAACTAGGCAAGCTGCTACGTCATCTTGGGTGCTCAAGGGGTTGCTAGCGATGAGTACAGCGTCTGCACCGCCCATTTTCAGCGCGATCGCCAAATGAGCTGTTTCTGTGGTGACATGGCAGCAAGCTGAAATACGGATGCCTGCGAAGGGCTTTTCTTTAGCGAAGCGTTCTTGAATTTGACGCAATACCGGCATTTCGCGGCCGGCCCACTCGATACGTTGCTTGCCCAACGGGGCGAGGGATAAGTCTTTGACTTCGTGTTTAATCTGAACTGATGTTGCAACCATTTTACGTAATTTCTCAGAAATCATTCAACTTTGTTAGTTGTACCAGATTAACCTAGGTCGCTGCAAGTTCCCCGATTTATAGATATTGTGCCCGATCGACCTTTTTGACACACACCAGTCTCGCACTCCTCGCCATCAATCTTTTTTATTAGCGCGGCGTTCTTGAATTATATGAATAACTGAAGGCACAAAAGAAAGTACAATTATTACACCAACAATCGGCAGTAAATATTGGTCAACTTTGTCCGGAGGAATCATCTTTCCCAAAAAATAACCGAGTAGAGTCAGCCCCACCGTCCACACAAACCCGCCGATCAGGTTGTAAAACATAAAAGTTTTGTATTTCATTGCCGCCACTCCCGCCACTATCGGTGCAAAAGTGCGGACAATTGGCATAAATCTCGCCAGTACAACTGCTTTTTGGCCGTGTTTTTCGTAGAAGTTTTCGGTTTTATCTAAATATTCTTTCTTAAACAGCCAGGAATCTTCCTTGTTAAATAAGCGACGGCCCCAGCGGTGTCCAGTTGCATAGCCCACATTATCGCCAGCCACCGCGCAGACAAAACACCCAAAAATTAGCGTCCAAATATTCATAGAGTTTGGCCCCGACGCCACAATTCCCGCAGCAAATAGCAAGCTGTCTCCCGGCAGAAAAAAACCGAACAGCAATCCGGATTCTGCGAACACAATAGCCCAAATTCCCAAATAGCCGAAGGTTTTAATCAGTTGCTGCAAATCAAAATTCATCTTTCTGTTTTTCCGGGGAATGAACTCAGCAGTACATATGACATCTCGGATATCATTGTCTGTTGAATATAGCATAAACGAGGGTCAGGCAAAATAATAAATTAGCCAGCGATCGATATATTTACCTAAAAATTTTTAGTTCAAATTTAACAATGGGCGCCATAATTCAACAAATCCAAACTAGCTTGTTAAATCTGCTGGGTCAAGCGATCGAGGCAATGCCTTCAATAGCAGCGGCTGTGGTAGTTATTGTGCTGACGAACACGGCAGCAAAGTTTGTTAGCCTCGCAGTCTCGGCAGCTACTCAACAGACTGTCAAAAGTTTATCCTTGCGATCGCTCTTGGTGCAGATAGCCTTTGCCCTCACTTGGGCGGCTGGCAGTTCGATCGCCTGCGTCATTGCTTTCCCGGCTTTGCGTCCCGGAGACATCATCGGTTTGTTAGGATTGGGTTCAGTAGCTGTTAGTTTTGCCTTCCAAGATATCTTCAAAAACTTTTTAGCAGGCATCTTGATGCTGTTGCACGAACCGTTTCAATTAGGCGACCAGATAGTTGTAGAAGGCTTTGAAGGTACTGTTGAAGAAATTTCGATGCGATCGACTCAAATTATGACTTATCAGGGAGAGCGAGTGATTGTGCCGAATGCGATCGTCTTTACCAATTCAGTGCGGGTACTCACTGCCATGCCACACAGGCGAACTGACTTGCCTTTAATTTTGGACTACGATACCGAACCTTCCTTGGCAATTGAAACCTTGGTCAAAGCTATTTCTGAAGTCGAAGGTGTTTTTTCGCAACCAACCCCAGAAGTAGATATTTCAGGTCTTAACGATGGTTCTTTGCATCTGATTGTCCGCCATTGGACGCTGCCGGAACTTTTCACAGGTGCGACGGACAAAAACCAGGGCTGTGGTGGCGATTCTAGCCGCGTGCGATCGAGCGGAGATTAAAATTCCTCAACCCGTACCGGTAAAGTTGTATGACTTACGCTCCTCGAACAACTCTGCGTCAAATTCAGCTAGCGACGCATAATTAAGGATCGCAAATTAAATAATTTACACAAGTTTGTGGAATGGGCGTCCCGCCCGTCCAGAAAGGACGGGCGGGACGCCCATTCCACAAGAATAATAAAGATTGTAAGTTATTTAATTCTCATTCCTAAGCTACTGCCAGAGTGGGAGAGTGGGAGAGGGGGAGAGAGGGAAAGGGGGAGATGGGGAGATGGGAGCATCTCAATTTTTGCAAAAAGCATTTTTTATTCTAGTGCTGTCCCCGATCGCGTATTTTATAAGCCAATACGGTTGACTTAACGCTTTTTGACGAATGTCATCTCAGGATTTTCTAGGCAATACAGGCATTTCTTGAAAGTCAGATTGTTCTTAAGTCAACCGTATTGTTTTATAAGGAATGAGAATTAAATAACTTCCACAAGTTTGTGGGATGGGCGTCCCGCCCGTGCTTTTTGGACGGGCGGGACGCCCATCCCACAATAACAATTAAAATTGTAAGTTATTTAATTTGCGATCCTAAGCAAGCGAGTGGGGACAGCACTACAAATGCAAAACAGAGATTCTCCCTGCGAAACATCCTCTTCCCTCTTCCTTCTTCTTTCTTCCTTATTCCTGATGACTACTGACTAATGACTTCTTTCTTCAAGCAAAAGGCGAGCCGATTTCCCATCAGCGCGCCTGAAAATTTTATGCTTTTTTTGTCAAACGTAATCGAACAGATCGTTCCGTTTCAAAAAATTATCAAACTGTCTTGCTAGCGCGGCGGCGGCGGGCTGCAACCAAACCGCCCAAACCGAGAGCCAAACCAGTCATGGTAATCGGTTCTGGAACTGCTTCTGCGCTGACGGTGAAGTCTTGGAAGTCTGCGTCGTTACCGCCACCGCGATCGTCAAAGGAGATCAGAGTGCCTCCGTTAGACAGAGAAGCTGTTCCATTTGTATAGCTTCCAGCAGCTTGGAAAGCGTTTGTTGTTTCTCTGCCGAGCGCTGTCCACAACGAGGATCCGCCAAACACGGCTTGTTGGGTGCCAGCGTTCAATGCCGAGGTCGAGTAGACAGTGCCGCCATCGCCGCTGTTGAGTCCCAAAGTGTAAACTTGATTTGCCAGGAATGTGAATACTGCTGTTCCCGAACCCAAGACTGTATTGCCCAAAGATCCTTTCCATTCGTTCTGGTCGCCATTGTCAGAGGATTTAGTTTCCGAAAACAGCGTGCTAACTAGAGATGTCACCGAGCCCACGCTGTAAATTCCCAAAGAGGAAGTGTAGCCACCGTGAGACTCTTTGAAGTTAAACTTGACATCTGTATTGTTGGCGAAGGTGATACCGTTGGTACCAAAGGAGAAGGCTTGGGCTGGAGATCCTGCCCCTAACAAAGCGGTGGCGACTGCGGTAGCTGTTAGGGCGGATAAGAGTTTGGTATTCATGACCTGATTCCTTGTGTTGCAATAATTAATTAATAATTTCATTATCTGATAGTTTGTGTTTGTTTTTTTCACTTTATGTGAATTTTGACCAACTCTTTATCAAGCCTTTACAATACCTTTATAAATGCTGTCGAGCCAATCGGTAAGCGGGCGATCGCTCCCTAAAAATACACACCAAAAATTATAAAAATTAGGGCTATAAACCTTGCACTCGCGGTCATGCGAGCGCTAACCCCCAACATAGATTTCGGTGAGTTTATCCTAATTTTTAATTTTCTTCCAAGTCTAAATCTTTAACAGCCAACACTTAGGTACAAACACTGTCAGTCTATTTTAGATTTTAGATTTTAGATTTAGTTGCACGATTGAATCTGGGAGATTGAACTCGGGTAGAAAATTTTGGCTTGTACCCTGACGCTCGTGCACGTGGGACGGTACCTGTTTTTGGGCAGGGTCACTGTCTGGGAATCTAACAGTTATAAAAGTTTTCTATTAATCCAGAAACTAGGAATATTTGTTGTTTCCGACTCGCGTATGGGAATTAAAGTAGTCGATCGCTCGGGTAAATTACTGACAAACTGCGATCGTTGGGTTTAGGTCTTGTGGTTGAACTACAGAGAACCCGCGCCGTGATGGATCCCAAAGATGCGATCGAGAGGGGCTTTCTGCTTTGAAAATTGCCAAAAAGCAGATTTCCATCAGAAAATACCATATATAGATGCGCTTGGCAAGCCCTATTCGCGATAGATCGTCAGATCGCATCAAAAAAGACCGCTGTAGCGTTCCTCAGCCCAAGGTTCGCCCCTGCGGTGGTAGCCGTTGCGTTCCCAAAAACCGAGTTGTTCGGTTTCTGTAAACTCCAGGCCGTTAATCCATTTCGCGCTTTTCCAGGCGTAGAGGTGCGGAACTACCAACCGCATCGGGCCGCCGTGATCGGGGGATAGCGGTTCGCCGAAGACGGTGTGGGCGAAAAAGTTTTCTTCTCGGAGGAAGTCGGCGATCGCAATATTAGTAGTGTAGTCGCCGTAGCAGTGTTCCAGGACGTGGAGGGCTTTAGGATCGACTTCTATGCTGTTCATAAAATCCGTGACTTTGACTCCCGTCCACTGCACGTCTAGTTTTGACCAGCGGGTGACGCAGTGAAAATCCGCAGTAAAGTTACTTTGGGGCATGGCCTGGAAGTCAGACCAAGTGAAGGTTTTTGGTTTTGCCAATCCCCAGACTTTAAATTCCCAAGTCTCAATGCTGACGGAGGGTGTATCGCCGTAAGTCAGAACGGGAAAGCCGTTGGCGAGGTATTGACCCGGGGGGACGCGATCGCTGTTATCTGATTCTGGCTTGCGAAAAAATTTGCCCTGCATTTATTCAAGCTCTACAGTAAATGACTGCAATCCTCAGTATAACTTAGAGACAACTACAAACAACAGCTTTACCGGTGGATGATTTACCGACTTTGACCGAAATTGCAACGCTTGATTTTTTCCCGTTTTCGCCACCGAAATGATGCTGATGAACATTGGCGAATTATTAAAATATTGCTGCCGCAAGTGGAGTTTGCGAGATCGTTTTAGGATGGCAACCTCAGCGACTGGGGAAACGTTTTCACGTGCAGATTGCCCGAGGATGCGTAGAAAAAATATATTAGAACTGGGAGTGTCGATCGGCTATGCTAAAGAGAGAAAATTCACACCACACTAAAACTCAAAAGGCTAGTTCCAGCAGTTAATATTGATTGATGTAGCACAATGATATATCCTACACCAACTACCACGATTCGGCTTTCGCCGGCGCTAAGCGATGTCTACCGAAACATTAGTTAACTGGCTCGAAGAGAACACGGAATTAGGCATATTATCCCGCGATATCTTACAGGCGATCGCGCTGGAAATGTCCATGTCAACTTTTCCCCCGGGATTTCGAGTGGTAATCGAAGATACACCAGTCACCAATCTCTACATCCTAGAAAGAGGACAAGCCGATCGCTACCGCCGCAAACAACCGGGTTTAATGTGGGGGAGTAGTTTGTTACCGGGGGCGATCGCGAATTTATCCGCCCTCGGGCGATCGCAACCGGCAGATAGTAGAATTATTACTCGTACAGAATCTCAATTTTGGGTCATTAGTGCCGATCGCTGGCGCAGTTTGCTCGAAAGATATCCACGCATCACCGAAGCCTACGCTCAACGCTTGGCCGCGAAATTAGAGCAGCTAGAAGCAGAAATCGCCTACGAAAGAGAGCGTCAAAATGCCCTTCGTAGCTATCTAGTACCGCAGGCGAAACGGGGAGTCATTGGGAATAGCCGTTATGCGGTAAAATTGCGCCAACAAATTCGGGCTGCATCGAGTGACGAGCGATCGGTGTTAATCTCTGGCGAACCTGGTTTAGAAAAAGATAATTTAGCTGCTTTAATTCATTTCGGTTCAAGTCGTCGCAGCGAGCCAATTATTCAGATCAAAAGTGCCTTGCTTCAGAGCAATGGAGCAGAATTATTCGGGCGTTTGGGCGGTAAGCCAGGGCTGTTGGAATGGTTGGGAGAAGGGACGTTAATTTTAAATGACGTTCAAGAATTACCCGCTCAATTAAGCCCCCAAATTCAGCAACTATTAACCCAGGGAACCTATACCCCAGTTGTCAGAGAAGGACAAATACCGCCGCAACCGCGTTCTAGCAATGCCCGAATAATTTTAATCTCAGAAATCGTCCAACCCCAGCTAGATAAGCTAACGCAACACAAGATTAAAGTACCGTCATTGCGGGTGCGTAAAGAAGATTTAGAAGCACAAGTCAACTATTATCTCAACATCTTTTGTCGCCAAAAGAAATTAGTCAAGCCCCAAGTCACGCCGGAAGCAATTCGCCGCTTGCAAGCCTACGATTTTCCGGGAAACTTGCAGGAATTGCAGGGAATGGTCGATCGCGCTTTAGTTCAAGCACAAGGAAGTCAGGTATTAACGGAAGAAGTCTTTTGGGCGCAGGCGGCAAAGCAACAAAAATTTCGACTCAATTTATTCAAAATATATCCCAAATTTCGGCAATTTTTACGGAGCGATTGGTATCCCGATCGCGTAAATTATTGGTTTACCACTTGGGTATTTGCATTAGTGGTAACTATCCTGTTTGTTGCTCCCCAAGATCGACAGCATAATTTTGCCCTAAATATCTTTTGGGCTTGGTGGTGGCCGTTAATTTTATTATTATTCCCTATCCTCGGGCGATTGTGGTGTGCTTTTTGCCCCTTTATGATTTATGGAGAAATCGTCCAAAAGCTCTCGCTGAAAATTTTTCCGCGAACTCTCAATAAATGGCCGCGCCAATTAGCTGAAAAATGGGGCGGCTGGTTTCTATTCGGAATGTTTACTTTGATATTTCTGTGGGAAGAGTTGTGGAATTTAGAAAATACCGCCTATTTATCCAGTTGTTTGTTATTGCTAATTACGGCGGGCGCGGTAATTTTTTCGCTGATATTCGAGAGGCGGTTTTGGTGCCGTTATTTATGCCCGATCGGCGGCATGAATGGATTATTTGCTAAACTCTCAATTATCGAACTGCGCGCCCAACAAGGAACCTGCGCGGCGGAATGCAGCACCTACCATTGCTATAAAGGAGGCGAAGGTTTTGGGGAAGGATTAACTACTAATGGATGTCCGGTTTATTCCCATCCCGCGCAATTAACCGATAATAAAGATTGCGTGTTGTGCATGACTTGCTTAAAAGCTTGTCCGCATCGATCGGTAGAATTAAATCTGCGCCCTCCCGGAATTGAATTGTGGACTACCCACGTTCCCCACGGTTATGAAGTTGCACTATTATTTCTATTATTAGGCGGAATTTATATCCACCGCTTGCCGGAGATAAATATTTTGTTGGGGCTGGGCATCAATTTAGAACAATTTTTACCACATTTAGGAATGTCAATCGCGGTGTTAATTATTCCGCCGATGATTCCGTTATTTGCCTATGCAGTCATGCAAGCAATTTATCGATTGGGAAAAGCAGAAACTCTCCCATTTAAAATTACTAAACCCCTTTCATTTGTCTGTCTCGCCTACGGATATCTACCTCTAGTTTGGGGCGGTAGTTTGGCTCACTATTGGCGATTGGGTTTGCAGGAAGGCGGGCGAGTGATTCCCGTAGCTTTTGCGACTTTCGGACAAATTAGAGATGATTTGCCGAGTTTTGTGGGAGATCCGGCGGTGATTAGTTTCTTGCAAGGTCTAACTTTAATTGTGTCATTGTTGGTGACGATATTTGTGACTCAGAAAATTGCCAAGCGATCGATTAAATCTTTGATGCCGCAGCATTTAGCGAGTTTGTGTTTGATGGTGAGTTTGTGGTATGCGATCGTGGGAAATTAATGTAAAATAAAACAAGGAGGATTTACTATGACTTCACAACTTCAACAAGCGATCGATCTTGCTCAGTCACTGTCATTGACAGAACAACTTGAACTACTTAAAACACTATCCGATATTATTCAACGCACCCATTCTCTGGAAACTCAAGCTGCAACAACAGAGGAAGATACAGATTTTTCACGTCTCAGCTTTCGCCAATCTTGGGAGCAAGCAATAACCGGACAAACCTTACCCCTTTCTCAACTGTGGGAGGGAATCGACGTTGACTAATTCTCCCCTTGTTGAGATTCGTCTCACACCTGAATTTCAGCGAAAACTGAAAAACCTCGCCAAGAAATACCGCCAAATTCCAACCAATATTCAACCTGTGCTTGAACAATTACAAGTTGGAGAATTTCTGGGAGATAGAATCCCTGACATTGGCTTCCCAGTTATGAAGGTGCGGATTAGAAACAGCGATACTCAAAAAGGTAAGAGTGGTGGTTATCGCCTAATTTACTGGATTTCATCAACCACGCTGATTGTTTTACTGGACATTTACTCAAAATCAGAGCGCGAAGACATTGAGATAGAGGAGATTCGTCAAATTATCAAAGGGTTCAGCACAACTCCTGAAGAAACAGATGCTTGAGTTTTTTCGTTTTAATCACGCAAGTAAGCCAGCTTGAAGCAAACTATGTCAATACCGAAAAAAGGAACAAGAAAAATCCTTGTTGACGGGGAGCCTTTCATCTGGCTCATCCGCAGACAAGCTAGTAATATGCAAGCAGACTACGGTTGCGGAAAGCTTCATGTTGCTGTCGAACACGCTGAAAATTCTGGTTCGGTATTAGTTATTATTACCGATCGACCTCACCCTCAAGATTGTCTTCGATCCAACAAAGTAATACCAGTAACACCCTCTGATGTAGCACAATGGATACGGCAAGCGATGCAACTCGGATGGCAGCCAATGCGATCGGGAATAACTTTTCGCGTGCAAATTGCAGGGCAGTGTATGGAAAAAATATAATGCTTTATGCTGTTGCCCAACATTAAGCATTATATTAAAGCTAATTCAGTTGATTTGGTAAATGTAAACATCGTCTGAAAGTTAAAAGTGTATAATTAAGTTGACAACCACAGAGAACTGCGATGACTATTCTGAAACCCCGTTATAGCAAGCAAGAGTTTGCACGACTTGGCGATGAGATATACGATCGCATAGTGCGATCGCAAGTTGAGCCGAGTAACAAAGGTAAAATTGTGGCGATCGATATTGAGACATCTGCATGGGAGATCGATAGTAACGAGATAGTTGCCTGTAGCCGACTCCGAACAAAGTACCCCACTGCTCAGATATGGATCGTGCGCGTTGGTTCAACCTATGTGCGTCGTTTTGGTGCCGGTCGCATCCAAAAAGCCAAATGATTACAGGAGTAGTTAACGGCGATTATGAACCAATTCTTCGCATATCCATCTACAGCAATAACGGTGAACTATACGAGCGAGATGCTGTTGTAGATACGGGTTTTAATGGCTGGCTATCTCTACCACCAGATTTGGTTGTTATTTTAGGATTGCCTTGGCAGAGACGAGGACGGGCAATACTAGCTGACGGCAGTGAGAGTATATTTGATATCTATGAAGCAACTATTCTCTGGGATAGTCAGCCAGTTACTATACCAATTGATGAAGCTGATTCAGATCCACTTATTGGTATGTCATTGATGGATGGCTACGAGCTAACAATTCAGATTGTAGACAGCGGTATCGTAACTCTCAAAAAAATATAAAGTCTAACAAATTACTACGCTCGATGCTGGGCAACAAAGTTGACAAAGGACGCTAATTGTGATAATAATATTTACACATTCAAATATATATAGCGGTTCTCAAAAAGATGAGGTATGACTGACAGCTTGTATAACCAGTTCAACTAAGAGGGCCCAAGCCCAACAACATACCTCATCTTTCTGAGAACCGCTATAGTTATCGACCCACTCCAAACAAAGAAACCGGGTTCTCAACCGAGATAGAGGGCCTCAAGCAAGTATTTGGATAAAAACCAGGTTGTCGATCGCCACCCGTGCGTAAGTCCTAATCTCCCAAAAATTGTCAAAAATAATTTATTAAATATAAAAAATCATCGCGAACTTATGAGCGAATTATCAACCAGACCAGCCCTAATTACCAAAGTTATCCCCGACAGCATCTGCGCGGAAATGGGATTTGATGCCGGAGACTCCATCGTCGCCATCAACGGCCAAAAACCCCGCGACTTGATCGACTATCAATTCCTGTGCGCCGATGAATTTCTGGAACTAGAAGTTTTAGATGCTAAAGGCAAAACTCACAAGTTGGAAATAGAAAAAGAGTATGACGAAGACTTGGGTGTGGAATTTGAAACCGCCCTCTTCGACGGATTAATTCAGTGCAACAACCGCTGTCCTTTTTGCTTTATCGACCAGCAGCCTCCGGGAAAGCGCGAAACTTTATATCTCAAGGATGATGACTACCGCCTCAGCTTTCTTTATGGCAGCTATCTGACTCTCACCAATCTGACTGAAAAAGAATGGAACCGAATCGAACAAATGCGACTTTCTCCTCTTTATGTTTCCGTGCACGCTACGGAACCGGATGTGCGAATTCGCTTGTTGAAAAATTTTCGGGCTGGGAAGATTTTAGAACAAGTTAAATGGTTTCAAGAGCGCCGCTTGCAAATTCACGCTCAAGTTGTGGTTTGTCCGGGGATTAATGATGGCGAACATTTGGAACGCACTTTGTTGGATTTGGCAAAGTTTCATACTGGAAATATCCCGGCTGTAGCGTCGGTGGCTGTGGTGCCGGTGGGTTTGACTCGCTTTCGTCCTGCTGAAGATGAATTGATTGCTGTAACTGCGGAAAAAGCGCGGGAAGTTATCGCGCAAGTGCAGAAAATTCAAGCGGTTTTGAGTCAAGGGAAAGGCGGTAAAAAGGCTAATAAAAAAAGTTCAAAATTCACCCCCCCCAGCCCCCCCTTACTAAGGGGGGGAGAAGAGTTAGAAGATTTAGAAGATTTAAACTTCCCTGTGGTAAGGGGAAATTCAAAATCGCGCTGTATTTGGCTGGCTGATGAGTGGTTTTTAATCGCGGGTTTGGATTTGCCGTCGGCGGCGGATTATGAAGATTATCCCCAAATTGGTAACGGTGTGGGTTCGATTCGGCAGTTTATTGGGCAGTTTGAAACGGCTTTTGCTAAGCTGCAACCGCTGCCAGTTATTGGGCCGCGCCGGTTGGTTTGGGTGGTGGGAAATGCTGTTGAAAAGGCTTTTTTGCCGATCGCACAACAACTAAACCAAATTCCCGGCTTGTCTGTCAACATGGTGGCACTGTCCAGCCGCTACTGGGGACAAACTATCACTGTTACGGGTTTGCTCACCGGGCAAGATTTACTCGAAGCTTTGCAGGGAAAAGACTTGGGAGATGGTATCCTCCTGCCCTCGGTTATGCTAAAACAGGGGGAACCTCGTTTTCTTGACGACATGACCGTAGAACAGCTCGAAAAATCGCTGAAAACCCGGATTTTGCCGGTAAGTGGCGTAGAGGAACTAATCTCGGGGGCGATCGGTCTGGCAACTGCTGAAGTTCAATTGTAAATTTTGAATCAAGCCTTTACAAGCAAGACAAGTACGGTAATTGTGACTTGCAACTGTCGAGTTCAGGAACCAAACTAGAAACTTGAGACCTCAATCTTGCTCTAAAATTGTCTCTAGAATTGCAAAGTAATTAAAAAATTATGCGTGTTTTTCGTCAAATCGTGGTGGTCGGAGTGGGCGCTGCAATTACTTTCAGCAACGCCGGACAGAGTGCTTCAGCACAGCCTCCGGCTCAATCTCAGGACGGTTCCCCCCTTAGCAATCCGATCGAATTAGCGCAGAATATTCGATCAACCTCGAACACATCCTCAGAACCAACATCAGAAGATCCACAACAGTCGATCGCCCAAAACCCCCCAACCTCGGAGTCTCAGGAACCTGGGAAAGCTACGGCAGCAACTCTCCCAACCGAGTCAGACCAAGCATCAAAGCCCCAACAGGCTGCTCCGGCTGCCCCATCAACCCAGCAGCAGGAGTATTTGGCGCAGTCTCCAAAACCAGCACCGGCAAACAATCGGCAGAAACCTGTCCCGAGCAACCCCAACAATGTTCCGGTGCCGAATTTGCCAGCACCAGTTCCCCGCGGCACTCCGAATGAAACTTTCCCGCCTCTGACCCCGAAGGGCATTTTAGACACCAAGCCCCCGGCTTCCCTAGCACCCAACCCGAATCCGCTACAGTTTCCGACAAAGCCCGAGGATGTCAGAATCGAGGAAATTCAGTCAATTACTTTGCAGCAGGCGATCGATCTGGCCCGCCGCAACAGTCAAGTTTTGCAAATCGCCCAGAAACAAGTCGAACAAAATCGATCGGGCGTGCGCGAACAGCAGGCTGCTTTATTTCCAGATCTGACTTTTCAAATGGCCGCAACCCGCCAAGTCAGCGCCAGCGGACAGATTGGAGTGCAGACTCGACTTCGCCAGAATGCAAATTTACCCGTCAGCCGCCAACTTCCGACCAATTCTCCCGAGTTTCAAAATTTCGGCACCATCGGTCTCAACAACACTTTACAGTTGAGCTACGATCTAGACATTTTCGGCCGCCGCACGGCTAATATCCGCGCGGCTAGGGAACAGTTGCGCTTTCGGGAACTGGATTTGGAACGCCAAGCCGAGCAACTCCGCTTCGACACTTCTGAGGCTTACTACAACCTGCAAAACTCCGACGGACAAGTTGCTATCCGCCAAGCTTCGGTGAGAAATGCCCAGCAAAGTTTGCGGGATGCGGAAGCTTTGGAACGCGCCGGGGTGGGAACCCGCTTTGCTGTGTTGCAGGCTCAGTCAAATGTGGCCAACGAAGTGCAGCAACTGTCCGTGGCCCGTCGCGATCAGCGGGTGGCCCAGCGGCGGCTGGCTGAGATTTTGAATATCAGTCAGTCGGCGAACTTGACGGCGGCTGACCCGGTGGAGCAAGCTGGCTCCTGGAGGCTGTCTTTGGAAGAGAGTATCGTGCAGGCTTTTAAGAATCGCCCTGAGTTGGAACAGCAGTTAGTACAGAGGAATATCAGCCAGCAACAAAGGCGATCGATTCGGGCGGGGGGGCTACCTCAAGTTAATGTCACTGGTTCCTACAACTTTCAAGGGCTAACTACTGACGATACAAGACCGTTTTCAACTCGCGGCTGGGCGAGTGGCTATGCAGTGCAAGCCAATCTGACTTGGAATTTCTTCGACGGGGGCGCGGTGAAGGCGAGGGTGAAACAGCGGGATGCCGATATCTCGATCGCCGAAAGTCGATTTGACCAAATCCGCAACCAGGTGCGCCGAGAAGTTGAACAAGCTTATTTTGGTTTGGAGTCGAGTTTTGAGAATATCGAAACTTCTGAAGCCGGAGTTTTGCAGTCGAGGGAAGCTTTGCGTCTGGCCAGACTCCGGTTTCAAGCTGGCGTAGGCACTCAGACTGATGTGATTCAGGCGGAAACAGATTTGACTAGGGCTGAGAGAAACCGATTGTCGGCAATTGTCAACTACAACCTGGGGCTATCGTCTCTCCAGCGCGCTGTGAGCAATCTTCCCACTAATAACCTCTCGGATGCTCCTTGAGGTTGGGTTGGGTTGGGTTGGATTGGGTTCGTTCGGGCGATCGACCTTTTACCGCCAACGGCATTGGGCATCGTGTATTTGGCAACTCAAAACTAAAACCCAGAAATCCGGTTTCTGGGCAAAATATTCGTTTGGCGGCGTGAAATCTAGGAATAAACCGAGTTTCTGACCCCGCACGCCGAGCGTCATGTCAAAATCACCAATGCAAAAATCTGGCTCCTGATTTTTGCATTTTGAGTTGCCCCACGACCAATTTCTACTTTCTGCGCCCTAAATATTCTTAATAACCGACACATTAGTTAATATTTTGTAATAGAGTTCTGTGTCAACTGCGTTAAAGGATCGGCAATGGCTAATATCAAGTTTGTGAAGGAAAATCAGGAAGTCATCGCAGCAGACGGAGCAAATTTGAGATTCAAAGCTCTAGAAAACCGCATCGACTTATACACGTTTTCGGGAAAGATGATGAATTGCGGGGGCATCGGTCAATGCGGTACCTGCATTGTGGAAATTGTCGAGGGTAGTGAAAATCTGTCGCCCCGCACTGACTTTGAGAACCGCAAGCTCAAGAAAAAGCCGGAAAACTATCGGTTGGCTTGTCAAACCATGGTCAACGGCCCGGTGAGCGTCAAGACTAAGCCGTAGCTGGGGTTGGCGAAGCAAGAAGCAAGAAGGCTTCGCGAGCGGGTAAAAAGAGCGATGAGGGAAGAGGTTCGAGGGAAGAAGCAGACATTCTCCTGCTCTCGGACTCTCCGGGTGCATCGAACGTGCAAGCATTTGTAGTGCGAGCGTCCCCGCTCGCGTGCTTTACACAGCACGCGAGCGGGGACGCTCGCACTATAAAAAAACATCCTTTTTGCGAAAATGGGATGCTCTGAGACTCTCCCAAGCTTCGAGGCTCCGGCTCTGTGGCGCTCCTTCTGTCTTCCAGTTTCCCTTTTGCCTTTGAGTGGTATTCTAGTTGTGTGTATTTTCATATTTTCCGATAGAGGCGGGGGTCTTCATGGAAGTTAATCAGCTAGGGTTTGTGGCAACCATTCTGTTTGTATTGGTTCCCAGTGTTTTTCTAATCATTTTGTACATTCAAACAGCTAGTCGCGAAGGCAGAAAAGATTAGTAATTTCTGCTATTTTTGTCTAGCTTTGTGCATTGTCAAAAAAAGCGCCAACAGTTTTTTGCTGGGGCGCTTTTTTGTTAGCTGTTAGTGTCGAGAGTTTAGCTGACGATCGTCCGGGCTAGCAAGACGGGACAGTTGGCGTAGACTCGCACGTAATCTGATAGGGAATTTCCTAGGAGTCGATCGAGATCCAGGAAATTTTTAGCAACGTTTGGCCGCCGATCCGGGGAACCGATGACCAACAAATCTGCATTCACTTCCTCTGCAATCTGACAAATTGCTTCACCGGGCTTACCTGTAGCACTCACGCAACGGTAGCTAACTCCCATTTGTTTCGCCAGTGCTACTCCCTCAGCCAATACGGGGTCTTTTTCAGCATTTGCTGTCACATCTTCGGTGTATTTTCCCGTCAAATCTTTGGTGACGTGTACTAGAATTATCTGCCCGCCACTCACTTCTTTAACCAAAGATAGCGCAAGCTGCAATGACTGTTTGGCAGATTCTGACTTGTCGAGCGCCACCATGACGCGCCTAATTTTTTTGACGTAGATGTCGTCTTTTACTAACAACATCGGTCTCGATGTTAGCTGGAAAACGTACTGACTGACTGAGTTTTCCAAAATCGATTGCAGCCGTCCAAATCCCCGCGAACCCATAATTACTAAGTCGGATTGTTCTTCTTCTGCGACTTGGCAAACTGTGGTTTTCGGGTCTCCCTGTTTCAGCCGCGGATTGACTTTGCTGGGATCTATTTTCAAAGACTGCACTGCTTGTGCTAAAATCTTCCCTCCTTCTTCCAACTTGTCGGCCATGCCATCGGAAGTTACTTGCTGCGGCACGACGTGCAAAACGGTGACAGAGCTTTGTTGCAAGGAAGGGATGTCCATCAACATATTAAACATCTCTTCGCACAAGCCGCGACCGGCGACGGCTACTAAAATTTTTTCTATCATGGTTTTTGGTGTGAAAACAGTTGAGTTTTGTTGTGGGGCGCTCTTACTAGGGCGTTGTTATACCAATTTAATGTGAAGTTGCACATATCTTGATCCCCCTAAATCCCCCTTAAGAAGGGGGACTTTGAGCGGAATCTTGTCCCCCCCTTATTAAGGGGGGCTAGGGGGGATCGGATTATATGCAGCTTCATAAAAAATTGGTATTACTCTAGTGGGTTAATGTTAAGCATAAGCCTGAAGTTTGCTTTATGATTTGTAGAAATGTAGCGTTTTGGAACAATTTGTAACGTGTTAGAGAACGATCGAACTCAACCAGAACTTGCAGCGGCTGGCGCTATTCAAAAGCGGTCGGGGATGATGGACTCGGAGGGCTGGTTTGAATATTTGGTGCGAGTCTACCCCCACCATACTGACTACAGTGGCGCGGTTTGGCACGGGACTTATCTGACTTGGATGGAGGAAGCTAGGGTGGAAAGTTTGCGCTCTCTCGGCATCGAGTATGCAGAGTGGGTGGCGCAGGGTGTGGAATTGCCGGTGGTTGAGCTTTCACTGCGCTACCACCGCTCTGTACAAATGGGTCAATCTGTGGCAGTCAGAACCCGGATGGCTGCTACCGAGGGCGTGCGGCTGCTTTGGGATTACGAAATTCGATCGCCCGACGCTCAAGAATTGTACGTGACAGCACAGGTAACTTTAGTAGGTGTCGATCGGGACAAGGGCAAGATTATCCGTCAATTGCCGCCGGCGCTAAAGGAAGCTTTGACAAGGCTTTCTGTGAAACCTGTACCCTAACTTTGGTTCATTATCCAAAATAGTTTGCCCAGACATCATAAGTAGAGTGGTTGAATTTCAGTCATTAAACAAGATTGCACTGATTCGCTCGCTCTACTTAAAATTATCTCTATTTTATTTTTGTTAGATAAACTTTTAATCTACCATTGACCTGTCAATCAAATATTTATGCCAAACTTCTACTTGTACCAATTGAAACAATCCTTGTTACAACACTATTAGTTGAGTTTGTTTACTCAACTATTGCCGCGCTTTGCGTCGCTATATAAATCCTAAATCATTTGTGAATTTCTTACTCCCTCCCCTTAATAAGGGTAGGGTTGGGGTGGGGTAAAAAACTTTACGACTCCTGCAAAGACTGCTATAGTTTGATGTTCTGTTGTTGTTGGGAACCATACATGGCGAGACACCCTACCAATATTGTTGCATTAATTTTCCAAAATTGTATTAATTCGCTGCCCAAATATCCCAATTAATGCGCTCTACACAACAACATTGTACATTAATGTTAACATTTAACAATGTCAAACAATGTAAACAAATATAAAGTGTTTTGCCAGGTAAACACAGGCGCTAAAATTGTGATATCCTTGAACAAGATAGTGTTTTTTGAATACCCATTTTGGGAAAAACAGCAAAATAACTCAATTTATATCAATTAAATAAACAAATGGAAGCATTACTTTTATTGATAGGGTTTGCAGGCGGGGCATTAGTCTGCTGGCTTATTTTGAATAAGCGAAATTCACGCAATTTGGTGCGGATGCAGGGTTCGCAGGAGGCCATATCGAAGTTGGCGTCGCAGTTGGATGCTAGAACTTCGGAATTGCGGCAGAAAATGCAGAATGAAACTCAGCTAAATTCTGAAATGTTTGAGCTGCAAAGTCGCTTGGAAATTGTGACTCGCGAGCAAGATGTTTTAAACAATCAAGTGTCGGAATTGGAAGAATTTTTGGCAGGAATTGCTGAGGAGCGATCGCAAGTTAATGCTCTGATTGCTGATTTGCAGTTTCAGCTAGAAAATACTCAACAAGCTGAGTCTCAGTTAGCAGAAGTGGCAGAACTTCAATATCAGTTAGAATTGGCTCAGCACGAGCGATCGCAACTTAACGCCCAAATCCGGGAAATGCAAGCAGAGTTAGAGGCGGTTAATGCAGAACGTTCTCAATTTAACGCTCTGCTTTCGGAAGTTGAAAGTCAGTTGGAAACTGCTAGCCAAGGCAGATTGCAGGTACAATACCAGTTGTCAGAAATTCAAATTAAGTTCGATCGCTCAATTCAAGAGCGGGAGCAACTTCAGTCTCAACTTTCGGGATTGCAAGCTCAACTAGAGAGTTCAGAGCAAGAACGAGAAATCCTCAACTCTCAATTGGAAACCGCCCGCCAACAACCAAATCAACCGCAACCTGAAGCATTAGAGCTGGAAACGCAGTTAGAAGCAGCGAATCAGGATAAAATGCAGTTAAACTCTCAATTATCTGAGCTGCAAAGTCAATCAGAAACGGTTGTTCGAGAGCGGGAACAGTTGCTGTCTCAGTTGTCAGAATTGCAGGTTCAATTAGAAACGGCTAACAAAGAGCGATCGCACATTTACTCTCAACTCTCGGAATTGCAAAATCTCTTCGATACAGCAAATCAGAGCCAAGCTCAACTGCAATCTTCAGTATCCGAATTAGAACAGCAGTTAGAAAGTCTATACCAAGAGCGATCGCAACTGCAATCAGATTTAGAAACTGCAAACACAGAACGCTCGCACCTCTATTCTCAAGTCTTAGAATTGCAAACTCAAATCGAGACAGCCAACCACAATCAAGCTCAAATGCAATCTCAAATATCCGACTTAGAAAATCAGTTAGAAAATGGGCGTCAAACTCGATCGCAATTGGAAGAGCAACTCAATTCTCAAGTCTCGGAAATGC
>NZ_JAEQCT010000067.1:0-88061 GCF_020738205.1 Microcoleus sp. PH2017_24_DOB_U_A | reverse complement strand
TATTCCTGTAGTTTTAGGACTGTGGACTAAAATTACTAACGTAGATGTCTAACATTGACTACTTTTGGGTAGCTTTGTCCAGGTTTTTACGAGCGGTTGGTTAACCAATATCTTCGATTGACATCCAGATATTTGTAAGCCAACCCTTCCCACGCGCTAGATCGAGTGCTTGTGGCTCACCCGGAGCAACTCAAAACTATCGATACTATCCGTTCAAATACTCGTCCACTTCTTGAGCCCGCTCAAAACCTCTCCGCACGCAATCTCCCAAAGCCACACCGCCAAAGTAGTTGGTGCACAAATACAGCCCCGGCAAAGATTTTAAGCCCCGATTGATCTGTTCCAGGCGATCGAAATGACCCAAATTGTACTGAGGAATCGCCCGCTTCCAAATTTTCACAGTCAACACTTTCGGCTGCGCCGCCTCCGGCTTCAGCAAAATCTGAGACAAATCTCGGTGCACCTCCCCAACAATTTGTTCGGCGTCAAGATTGCCAATTCCCGAATCAGTAGCCCCGCCGATATAACTGGTGAGAGTTTGCCAGCCCGCAGGGGCGCGATCGGCAAATAAACTCGATGTCCAAATCGTCCCCAGAGTGCGAATTCCCTGCCCCCTCGGAATTAAATTTCCAAATCCCACTAATTTACCCTTGAGATCCGACATCGGATATGCCAATACAACGGAGGCAACCGTAGGATAAGTAAAAGCTTGTAAAGCGCTGCTAACGGAAGGTTGCAGAGGCTCCAACAACTCCGCTGTAACATAGGCCGGTGTTGTCAAAACTACGGTTCGGGCCTCAACTTCCTGCTGTCCGTCGGGCGTAGAAAATACAGCTATGTAAGTGTCGCGTTCCGTGCGATCGAGTCGAGTCAGGTGCCAGTTGAGTTTCAGTCGATCGCCCAAGTTCGCAGCGATCGCCTCTGGCAGAGCCTTCAACCCCCCTTTAAACGAGCCCAACTCCCCCGGCTTAGTCTTCGGAATATTCGGGTCTGCAACAGTCTTTAGCCCCCCCTTGGTAAGGGGGGGTTGGGGGGGTCTTTTCCTAGCAGAAAGCAGCGCCCCCGCCACCAGCCCGCCACCCGCATCAGCCATCTTTGTTACCCGGCCAAAAGCAGCCGCCGCGCTAAGTTGTTGGGGATCCCCCGCATAAACCCCAGACACAAAAGGTTCCACCAAGCGCTGCATCACTTCCTTTCCCAGATGACGGCGGAAAAATTGAGAAACAGTTTCCTCATCACCCTGCTGCGAAAGTTGAGAACCCATTGCCGGCCCCACAAACCCCAAAGCCCCGAACAGCGCCCGCAGTTTCCCCGGAAAACTCAGCAACTGAGACTGAATCATCGCCCCAGGAGTCATCGGCACCGGTTGCAGCTTCTTTTCCCAATAAACAAAACGAGGCAATTTGCGATCGGCAAAAATCAACTCCTGCTTCAAACCGACATCCACAGCCAACTTCAGCAACTCCGGCGTCGGCGAAAAACTATTCGGGCCCTCCTCCCAGAGAAACCCCTCCCCTGTCGCAGTCGTGATATTTCCGCCCACACGTCCCTGACTCTCAGCCACCAAAATCGCCCGAGGCGATGCACTCCTCGCTTCCTTTTGAAGTGCGTGCGCCAAACTCAAACCGCTAATCCCCGCACCCACAATCAAGGTATCTAAAACTTCCATGTTACATATATAAAAATATCGCAATCTTTATGTTACATGGGTTTGCACGGCTTGTGCTCTTTGCTGGGCATACCGCAAAACCGCTTGCAGATTAACGAATTGGGAATTGGGAATTGAGAATCGGGAATTGGGAATTGGGAATTGGGAATTGGGAATCGGGAATCGGGAATCGGGAATCGGGAATCGGGAATTGGGAATCGCGAATCGGGAATTGGGAATTGGGAATCGGGAATTGAAAATCGGTAAATTCTCCCGTATTTCTAAAGCATTTTTCTCAAAAATTGTCGATTAATCTTCCCCTCTCCCCCTCTCCCCCTCTCCCTCTCTTTAACTAAAAAGGACTTACATTATTGCTGTGCAAGTCTTGAGGCGATTGAAACAGAGTTTCCAGATAAACCCTGGCAGCTTGGCGGTAGCTGCGGGAAGCTTCCGGCGTACCGCTATCGGCATTCTGCAACAAAAACAGCGACAGGGAGGCGGAGAATACTCGATCGAGATCCCATTCGGGATGAGTTTCCAGGTAAATTTTGAGAGAATCGTGCAGCGTTTCGGGAATTTCGGCAAAAATACTGACTGTTGGGTTCATCATTTTTTAGTCTCGCTAATAAATTGAAAATAGAACCCCCTTTTCGGCCGGATACAGGTACAGGCACAGCCGAAATCAGAGCGCTTTTTTTAGGTCGGTCGCATCATTGTGCGTATCAATAGGTGGGTTTGTCAATGTTGCAAAATATTACAAACTCCTTTATGTAAAAAAAAGATTTACGCAAAAATAAGCCTTTTGAGGCTTTTTTGTTACATAAGTTTACATATGAGAGGTTTATATCAGGGATTTGGCAAGAGGTTAACGAAATCCCCAATTCCGCAGCAAGATCCGACCGTGCCGTTAATTTCTGTGGAAAACTTTTTTAAATCTGTGGAAAACCTCAGACTTGCCTGTGGAAACGCTGTGGAATGTTGAGGGAAAAGTCAGGGAAAAAATAAGAATTGCAAAGGCGATTAATGGGTCATTGGTCATGGGTCATGGGTCATTGGTCATTGGTCTTTTCAGGCATTTTCGCCCGATCGAGCGCGATCGAACTTGCACCCCCGACCCGACAATATAGCCTTTCTCAAAAAGATGAGGTACATAAGGCATAGGCCTGGAGTGGCTTCCGTGGGCATACTTTACTTTTTCGAGAACCGCCATAGCCTTTCGATCGCCAAACGCCAACAGTCATTTTATTTTTGAATCTGAAATTTATCTTTTACTTGGACTGATGGCTGATTGTCAATTAAGGAAATTAATTCGGCTGACTGAGCGCCACTAAAAACAATAAAAGTTTATAAATTTTCAGATTTTTCTTTGAATTTACTAGAACATAGCATTGATTTCCAAAGATAGGGACACCGACCAGCAAATTTAAAATTAATGTCGGTATATCCTTCTGTAGTCAATAATTTAGTCAGGGTCTTTACTGAAAAGAATTTAATGTGTCCGTTGTCCCAAAGCACGGTAAAATGTTTTTCTAACTTGCCGGAAATAGCTAATATCAGGTTTTTTAAATAGCCGTGATAGGGTGTGGAAATAATTAGCATCCCTCCCGGCTTTAGACATAATTTGGCATTTTTAGCCAGTTCTTTCGGATAAAGTAAGTGTTCGATTACTTCAATGGCTAAGACAACATCAAATGAGTTCAGCATATCGGTATCGGGGAGTTCATAAATATCTGCTTGGATAAACTGACACTCTGGGAAACTTTGACGGGAGATGGCAATTCCGGGTGCAGAAGTGTCAACGCCGACAACTTCGCAGCCGTACTCTGCGATGACGTGACTGAGGCTGCCATTGCCACAGCCGAGATCCAAAACTCGGAGTTTTGTCGGGCTGGCATCCTGAAGTGTCGCCAGCATTTCTAGAAGGGGAGATACCAAATAAGCGTGATGATATCTGGGACGGTTGTTTGTGTAATAATACGTATAATTGGTGGAGTTTTTTTTCATCGCTCTATGAGACTATTGTCGAGGTCGCAAATTGACGTGGCGTGGATGCACTGTTTGGGCTAATGTTCGTCAGAATTACGGTTGTGAGAGTCGATCGGCGACTCGATCGTCTCATTGTTTGACAGGTAAATTATTGTTACCGCATCAATCCTATGTCACAAAAAATCTTTCCCAGGGTGCAAAATCTCGCATCGCCCATTTGATGGGGTATCCCTCGAAGGCATTCGCGACCCAAAGTGCGATCGAGCCAGAAGTCTCTCTCGATCGCTAGCCCGAGACACAAGTTTTTGCCTCTTACCTTCGGTCGCAACCGTGCATCTATGCCATTCTACCTTCAACCCACTGCCGTCTGTCAGCCTGAAAGATTTTACCCCTGGGCGATCGGCTGCAAATCGAGCCGAGAATTGAAAATGGAAGTGTGATTCAAATCACAGCCATTTGCCCAACAAATTGCTGAGCATCTTTAAGTAAAGACTGGTCACCAGACGTGCAAAATTTCTGCCTAAATCCCTCAAATCTCCGTATCTCGCTCCCATTATTGCAGCCATTCATCCAATTTTTGTCTCAGACGGTTGTGCCAATCCCCTCTCGCCTTTATTTTCGATCTCACACCTACTTTTACATTGGCTTGTAGTGGAATTTTATCAAATGGTTCTTCATTGTGTGGGAGGAAACCTAATCTATTGTGCCTTTTGAAAGTCATTGACATTTTCTATTAGCTGTTGATATATTTGCAGATATACCTGCAAATAGGGTAAAACAATGTACAGTCTGAAACAAGAGCTAAAACTGAATAATAAAGAACGCTCTTTGCTAGATGGCTGTGCAAGTTTGGCGAGGCTTGTTTATAACTTGCGATTATCCATACTAACCCAGTCATGGCAATTTGAAGAAATCAAAGCCAGTGATTCTCAACAATTAGCTGATATTCAGAAAGTCTTTACCAATCAGGTAAAAATCAAGCCTGAGTATGCTTGGATAAAAGGCTATCCATTAGCTATCTATCCATCAGCACTGAATAATTTAGGTAAAGCTATCCAAGGGTGGCGACTAGGTAAATCAGGCTTGACTCGATTCAAATTTAAAAAGAAAGGTGATAGTTTCACCAGCAAAAACAAATCAGGAGTATATCCTGCAAAGGGTGAAGCAATGATGCCATTTACTAATCGCCAAGTCCGACTCAAGAGGAAGCAAAGCACAATCCCTGGTTTGGAAAAATTCAGACTCAAGCAACCAATAGCATTTGTGAGTTATAGCAAAACATTCACTATCTCTAGGGCAGCAGACAAAGGGTTGGTCTCCTGGAATCTGCCTGTTGATGACAAAAATTTACACAGAGTGCATCAAGTTCAGACTGTTGGTGTTGACTTAGGTGTCAAATGCTTTGCCACGTTGTCAGATGGCTTATTCACGATCGCACCACAAATCCTGAAAATATCAAAAATCAAGTCGATCAAGAATCGGTGGTACAACCGCAACCAGAAATCAGGGAACCGTACTCAAACAATTAGAGCATCTAACAATGGCTGGAAATACTACCAAAAATTACCAATAAAACCCGCAGATATTGCTAACCTCAGACGAATTTTGGGGCAAAAAAAAATAACAACTGATATTATCAGCCGAAAATACTACCAGATTCGGATTGAAGACCTCAATATCTCTGGCACGATCGCTAATCAAAAATTAGCGATCGACCTGGAGAGCTTAGGTATTGATGAATTCCGCAGAATTTTGACCTACAAAGTGGCATTTTGGGGAACCAAGGTAGAACTGGTTGACAGGTGGTCTCCTTCGTCTAAAACCTGTTCTTGCTGTGGCAATATTCAGCAAATGCCTCTCAAGGAACCTGTATATAGCTGCGATCGATGTGGTGTTTCCCTCAATTGCAATCTAAATGCAGCAATAATTCTGGAAAATGCCCGCCAGAGCATTGTACCTGAGGCAAGCGCCCAATTAAGGCCTGCGAACAACAAGATGCCGTCATCCTTGCTTGAAGCAGGAAGCAAACGTCAATTTAAGCCAAATGCTTGATTTGAGTAAGTTTTGTGTTGCACACTTAGAATCGAGATTACTACAGTGGCTTCTATAATTGTGTTTAAATGTTGTTTTGAAGCTGTGTTGTCTGGTCAGCAGGGCACCCTAGACCGATTCGCGCTTTCCGTCTGGTTGATTGCACTATGGTCGCTGTTGGTGTTGCACCTTAATTTTGATATGTCCTATGGTTAAGTTAGGTCAATCCTCCTTTCGCCGTATTTTACTGTCGCGGATTTTGTTGCTCAGCGTACCTGTTCTACTGGTGGGGGAGTATGTTACCTATCGCAAGGCACGCTCGACGCTTCTGGAAACTGCTCGTCTAAACTTGACAGAAAGTGCGGTCAGAAAAGCAGAAACTATTGAACAGTGGTCGAAATCGCTGAAGTCCAATCTGATCGGCGCTTCGGAAAACTCAATGTTGCAGTCTGTAGAGCCGAAGGATTATCAAAAGTTTATCGCGCAATTAGGGCAGCGGTTGCCAGCCCAGGTTGATTGCTTGCAATTGACTAATGTACAGACAAATCAAGTGATAGCGAGCACTTGCGGGCAGCAGCCGATTCAGTCGCTACCTGCCAAGTTTTGGCCGCCTGTGCAGCAGCAGCAAACTCTGCTGGATGACAAGAGCGTTTACATCAGTCTGTCGTGGCCTCTCCAGCGACAGGGAAAAGCCAGCAGCAAGAAGGTGGCTTCGGGTGCTGAGGATTTTCCAGATGCGAGTAAAGAAGCTCGCGACAGCCAAGTTAGTTTGGTGTTGAGCGCTCCAGTTTACACTCGTCGGGGCAACACCCGGCAGTTGAGTTATGCTTTGAGTTTGCAGTCGGCCCTGCCGGTGCAAACCAGTGCTCCCAAGGGTTCTCTAGCTGGCTATACGGTGGCTATAGACCAAGATGGGACGATTTTGGCGCATCCGAATATCAACCGCGTGGGCCGCAATATCGATGCTGAGGCAGATGCCGATCGACTAAAAAGTATTCTCAGAAGGGCGATGGCTGGCGGACAGGCTTTTCTCCACCTATTTTCCTTTGAAAGAAATGGCGTAGAGTTGCTAGCAGGATACGCTGCTATCCCGAGTCCTTCAACTAGAAAGGAGAACAGCAAGTGGATTATTTTAGCTGTCTCTCGTTTAGATTATGCTCTGTCAGGTTTGGAAGAAATTCAGCAAGTTTTATTTAATTTAATTGTGGGTTTGGTTGCTGCTAGTATCATCGCGACTTTATATCTGTCTCGCGACTTAGCGCGTCCTTTGGAAAAACTGAGAGACTACGCGCAGACAGTGGATACAGCAGAAGCGCCCCTAGCAGTGCCGGAAAATTTTCAAATTAGAGAATTTAATCAACTATCAGAAGCTCTCAACAGCATGGTGCAGCGCCTCAGAACCTGGGCAGGAGAATTGGAAATCGCAACCAAGGAAGCGCAAGTTGCCAATCAGTTAAAAAATGAATTTTTGGGAAATATTTCTCACGAATTGAGAACGCCACTCAACGGAATTATTGGTTTTATTCAAATTGTGCGTGACGGCTACTGCGATGACCGAGATGAAGAGATGGAGTTCTTGCAGCGCGCCCATGACTCTTCAATGCAATTGCTCAATATTATTAATGATATTTTGGACATTGCTAAAATAGAATCCGGCACTTTCTCCCTGATGTTAGAAGTAGTTGATATTACTCAGGTACTTGAAGACGCGATTGATTTGCAAGCGGCTCAAATTGAGGAAAAAGGTTTAAAATTAAACTTGCCACCTGCTCACGATCCGATTATTGTTCATGCGGATCCGGAGAAGCTAAAACAGGTATTTTTAAACGTGTTGAGCAATGCCGTTAAGTTTACAGAGTCGGGCAGCATTAGTATATCTGTGCGGTTAGAAGCCAGGACTAATTCTGGTAGTTTTAACGGGAGTGTGCCGGAAAATGCGTTAGCGCAGCCCTCGGAGAGGATCGCCAACAACACCCAAAGCGATTGGGTTGTGGTGACAATTAAAGATACCGGAGTTGGTATAGATCCCGAGCAGCAGCAGAAATTGTTTCAACCTTTTGTGATGGCGGATGGTTCTACAACTCGCAAGTTTGGCGGTAACGGTTTGGGCTTGGCTATCTCCCGAAGGATCATGGAATCTATGATCGGAAGCATTACCCTGCACAGCGCGGGTGTGGATCAAGGTACTGCGGTGATGATTTCTTTGCCTGTCAATCAGCAGTCAAGTTTTTATTTTCACAGCCCGGACTTGGTAAAGGAAAAGGGAAATTTCAAAAGTTATGACTGATATAGCAGTTCTCCAATAGATTGGGAATTGGGAATTGGGAATTGGGAATTGGGCATGGGGCATAGGGCATGGGGCATAGGGCATGGGCCAAACAGGTCATGGGGCATTGGGAATTGGGAAGAAGGCCCGCGCAGGGAATTGGTTATTAGAAAAATGACTAACAAGTAACCACTAACTATTACCCATTATCCTATGCCCATTATCCTATGCCCTATGCCCTATTACCCATTATCCTATGCCCAATGCCCTATGCCCTATTACCCATCTATGCCCTATGCCCCATGACCTGTTTGCCCCATGCCCCATGCCCTATGCCCTATTCCCAGTCGTACCTCATATGGGAGATCGAAAGGCTATATGTCTGGTTAATTATCCTTAATCAAAGGTTCGCAGTGAGGATGTTAGTTATGAGATTTTTATGAGGAATAAGTTATACCAATAAAAAAACCTTGCTACAATACTCTTAGTTAAGTTGGTTTACTCAAATATTGTGGCTGGTGCGTCGCTCGCTCAATTTTCTGTTTTTTTTCGGTACTATGAATGGCGACACACCCTACGAATATTGTTGCATTAATTCTTCAAATGGGTATTACTCACTAGAAACCAATTTTAGGGCGATCGTTCCAACGGACACGATCGGATTTTCTTAATCTAAAATGGTATCAGGGGTTGTCCGCCAAGTTCGAGGGATTTGCTCAAAGTGCTGAGAATGCGGATTAATTCGACGGAAGCCGCACCGGAAGAGCTAGGACAAGGGGTATTTGTTTGCACGCAGTTGAGGAAACGATCGCACACTCGCCGCAGTGGCTCTGCTGGTTCTAAATTTAACACTTCCCGGTACCTGAGATTTGTGGGTGGTGTCCCGATCCTCTTCGTTGGCGTAGCCCCCGTAGGGGCGGGCTTCGCTAACGCACTTTCGCCAAAATTATCCTCATCGCCCCCCCGATTTGAACCACCACGCTGCAAAATTAGAGGAGTTTCCGGCGACATTTCATCAAAAATCAAAGTTCCCAAACTGCCAACAACTGTTAAGCGCCGCTGTTTGTCGGGATTTAGCCAGCACAGGTGAATGAATGCTTGAAATCCGTCGGGATAAGTCAGCGTTACCCAAACTAAATCTGCTAATCCTTCTGCTTGATTTATTGCTTCTTCCCCCTGACTTTTGACTTCTGACTTCGGAAATACAGTACCAGTCGCCCTGACTTGAATAGGGGTTTGTTCCAGCCAAGTATTGAAAATAGCGATATCGTGAACGGCCAAATCCCAAAGGGCATCAACATCATGCCGCACGGGTTCAAAATGGGTGCGCTGGGCGTAACCGTAGCGCAAGGTTCCGAGTTGATGCTGCTGAATAATCGTTTGGCCGCGATCGACTGCGGGATGAAACAGATAAGTGTGATCGACGAAGAGTTGTCGCTGCTGTTTTTGGGCTAATTTACAGAGTTCTATTGCTTCACTGAGGTTGAGGGCGAGGGGTTTTTCTACTAAGACGTGGTAGCCTTGTTGCAGCGTGGCGGTTGCGAGGGTGTAGTGTGTGGAGGCTGGAGTGGCGATCGCCACAGCATCTAGTCCCGGCAATGCTTCTATTTGTGACCAATCGGTAGCTAGAATCACCGAGGGATGCAGATGAAACTGTTTTTGGACAGCCACCAATGAATCTCGATTCGGGTCTACCACCGCTAAAACTTCGCTGTTGGGATGTTCGAGAAAGTTGCGAATTAGGTTAACTCCCCAGCGTCCGGCACCCAATACAGCTATTCCGATTTTCATTGATAATAATTTCAAAAATCGCACGCCAATTATAGCATTATTGGTAATAATTGGATCTCTTTGAATCCTAAAAAATGCCAATTCCAATCCCCAATCCCCAAGGGTGCATCTGGTTTTTGAAGAGGGTGAAGCATGACCGCATATAATTTATTAGTTATAATCTCATATTGACGGAGGTCATGCGATCGCCCCTACAAACATATTTGCTTGCACAAGCCGCTGCACCCAATCCCCAATTACCAATTACCAATTACCAATTACCAATTACCAATTACCAATTACCAATTACCAATTACCAATTACCAATCCCCAATCCCCAATTACAACTGTCAACTGTCAACTGTCAACTGTCAACTCACTACTGACTAATTTATTGAAAGCTGCCTGAGCCGCTGCTTGTTCTGCGGCTTTGATCGATCGACCTTTTCCCTCTGCTACCAACTCTCCCTGAATGTGAACCTCGGCGGTAAAACGATCCTCGCCGCCCTGTACTGTCCCGGTTTCTCGCACGCTATATTTGGGCAAAGTTTTATATTTGCCTTGAGTCAACTCCTGGAGGGCAGCTTTGTAGTTTTGGCGGGCCGGATCGCTGCGAATTTCCGCCGCTAGGCGCTGAAAGTGAGGATCTAGCCAAGGGCGAATTAATTCTAACGTCTGGGCACTCAAATAAAGGGCGGCCAGCAAGGCTTCCAAAGAATCCGCCAGCCTGGGCACTGCGCCTGTTTTGTCCGAGGCGGCGCTGCTGGAAACGATTAAATAGCGATCGAACCCGTAACTGTCAGCGATTTTAGCAAGGATGCGATCGCTCACCAAGATCGATCGAATAGCAGCAAATTCCCCCACCGCACAGTCAGGATAAATTTCAAACAACAATTCCGAAGCCGCCAGCCGCACCACAGCATCGCCGACAAACTCTAATTGCTCGTAATTTGCCTTAGCAGACGCACTAGCATGAGTCAAAGCTAAATCTACAAGATGCCATTTGATCGAAGCATCCTTCGGTAGCCCCAATTTTTCAATTAATATTTCAAGTTGCTTTTGGCGACCTGGATAAATCATACGATTTTAGATTTTAGATTTTAGATTTTAGATTTTAGATTTAGGATTTAGGATTGGGGATTGGGGATTGGGGATTGGGGATTGGGGTGCATCTGGGTTTTGCAAATATGTTTGTAGGGGCGAAGCATGACCGCAGTAAATATGAGATTATAACTAATAATTTATATGCGGTCATGCTTCGCCCTCTTGAAAAACCAGATGCACCCTAGGATTGGGGATTTAGGATTGGGGATTGGGGATTGGGGATTGGGCATTTAGGATTTTATTATAATTGCGAATTTCCTTTGCTGATGACTATCCAGGTTTAGAGCTTGTATAAAGTAGCATGAATTGTTGAAAAGAATATCAAATTCATTTTAAGAAAAAAGCTTGTCATTACAAAACCAAATGTTCCGTTACCCAAATATTTGTGCGGGTGCTGATGGGCGAACCTTACCGAAAAATTGGAGGGGAAAAAGTCGGACATAAGCCGGGTTCTGTTCTCTCAACTGCAAGCAGTTTTCGAGGGCAGTTATCTATCTGGGACGCCTGTTACCAGACGCCTCAAGCGGTACCAAAGAACGGAACCGGTAAAAAACCAACCATAGTCCCTCCGACCTTGCTCCCAACCGGGGTTTACCTAGCCAGCACCTCTCGATGCTGCTGGTGCGCTCTTACCGCACCTTTGCACCCTTACCCCTAACACTTTGCGATTTTTGACGATCGATTTTTGATGCAATCTCCAATCTCCAATCTCCAATCTCTAAATGGGGGGCGGTATCTTTCTGTGGCACTATCCTCACGATCGCTCGCACTGGGCGTTACCCAGCAAGTTTGGTTTTTCGGGAGCCCGGACTTTCCTCAGACTAGCTTTCGCTAATCCGCAACCGCCTGCGCCTACTTTTTCCCCAGATTTATTGTACCTGAACCGAAGCATCTCCCATTAAAATAAATCAGAGCTAACAAACATATCAACACCCTCTCCCGAAAAATGTCCTGGGTGGCGATCGCATTCTATCGAATTCCTGGGTTCAGTCATCCTTAAGAGTAGAAAAATTCTCAAACCATCCGCGCCGCCAAAAGAAGTAAACTAAAGTAGAGGCGATCGCTAGCATCAGCCCCCAACAAAGTGGATAGCCAAAATACCAATTCAGTTCCGGCATATTCAACGGTGATTTCTCTGTATTGAAATTCATCCCGTATACTCCCGCCACAAAAGTAAGAGGAATAAAGATACTCGAAATCACCGTCAGCAATTTCATGATTTCATTCATTTTATTCCCCACTGAAGACAAGTAAACGTCCATCAAACCCGAAGACAACTCCCGATAAGTTTCCACCATATCCATCACCTGCACCGTGTGATCGTAACAATCGCGCAGATAAATTCGCACCTCAGGACTAATCAAATCGCTGCTATCGCGAATCAAAACATTAATTGCATCCCGCTGCGGCCAAATGGCGCGGCGCAGCGTCAGCAATTCTCGCCGGATTTTATAAATTTTTTCAAGAGTTTTTCGCGTTGGGCGCACCACCACTTCATCCTCTAACTCTTCAATCCGCTCTCCGTAAACTTCTAATACAGGAAAAAATCCATCTATAATCGAATCTAGGAGAGTATAAGCCAGATAATCTGCTTTGTGCTTGCGAATAGTTCCTTGTCCTTTGCGAATGCGAACTCGCACCGGGTCAAAACAATCATAATCCGGTTCTTCTTGAACAGTTAGTAGGTAATGCTTGCCCAAAATAAAACTTACTTGTTCTTTATGAAAATTATCTGAATTTGGTTTAATCATCACCATCCAAGCAATGATTAAAAGGTGTTCTTCATAGTCTACAACTTTCGGTCGTTGAGGAACATTAACTACATCTTCCTGAGCCATAACGTGCAAATTAAATACTTCGCCCATTTGTCTCCAGGTTTCTTTGTTTCCCAATCCCAACATATCCACCCAAGAAACAGATTCTGTATCTAAATAGGCAGCAGCTTCTCTAGGATTTGCCAATTGGACTCGGGTAGCTCCTGTCTCGCAATAGTCAATTAATACAATCTCAGGAGGTGGCGCATCGGGTTCTAAATCGAGAGTTCCCGGTAGCGCTCCCGGATCGTCATAAAAATAGTCAACGTAGGAATCATCATCATCTTTAATTGGTTTGGTGACGGCACTAGAAGTATGTATGCTTTTGTATACCATGTTGATATTCCTTACTTTTAGTATCTTTAATTAGGTTATCATTTTTTTTGGATAATTACCAATTAAATCTGGCATGAATAAGTTTGAATGTGACTTATTAGGGAGGTATCGAAAACCAGTTTTTTTTGTATAATTATCGCAGCCAAATAAATGTTTTATAATAAATCTGTTGTTTTGCCTCCGCTATATTAAATAACCAATCACCAATCACCAATCACCAATCACCAATCACGGGTGCATCTGGTTTTGGAAGAGGAAGAGGGCGAAGCATGACCGCATATAAGTTATTAGTTATCATCTCATATTGATTGCGGTCATGCTTCGCCCCTACGGATATATTCGCAATTACCAATTACCAATTACCAATTACCAATTACCAATTACCAATTACCAATTACCAATTACCAATTACCAATTACCAATTACCAATTACCAATTACCTTTGCTTAATAGGAATCTCGATCGCAAATTCAGTGCCACCACCGGGCGCGGAAATACAGTCCAGCTTGCCCCTGTGTCTTTCCACCACAATCTGATAGGAGATGGACAGTCCCAAACCAGTACCTTTACCGACGGGTTTAGTAGTAAAAAACGGGTCAAATATCCGAGATTTAACAGACTCTGCCATTCCCGACCCGTTATCCGAAATTGCGATCGCCACTCGATTGTTATCCAACACCTCCGTGCGAATCCGAATCAAAGGAAATGCGTCACAAGCCAAAGGTAAAGTAGGAAAATTTTGCCGTTCCCCATCCGTTGCACTCGCGAATTCCAATTTTCTATTTCTAACATTTGCCAAAGCATCAATTGCATTACTTAGTATATTCATAAACACTTGATTTAACTGTCCGACATAGCACTGTATCGGTGGCAGTATTCCATATTCTTTGACTATTTCAATCTGGCGATTTTTACCATTTTCTTTGATTTTGTGTTGCAAAATTAACAGCGCGCTGTCAATTCCTTCGTGAATATCAACACGCTTAATATCAGATTCTTCCAGCCGGGAAAAATTTCGCAAAGACAGAACAATTTCGCGAATGCGATCGGCTCCATTTTCAATTGAATTCAGCAGGTTCGGGAAATCCTCTTGCATAAATTCTACTTCTATTTCTTGAGCAAAATTCGCGATTTCCGTCACTGGTTGCGGGTAATTTTTTTGATACAAACTACACAGTTGCAGCAAATTTTTTGCATACTCGTTAGCGTGAATAATATTGCCGTAAATAAAACTAACAGGATTATTGATTTCGTGAGCAATTCCGGCTACTAGCTGTCCCAAACTCGACATCTTTTCTGCTTGAATTAATTGAGCTTGAGTCCGGCCTAATTGTTCCAAGGTTTGCTCTAGTTCGCGATTTTTATCTTTTAATTCTGATTCGGCTTGTTTGCGCTTGGTAATATTGCGGGCGATAACTATTGCCTGATTCGAGTTAAAAGGTAGCAATCTCGCTTCATAGGTTTCTTCCCCAGACGGCATGGATAGGGAATACTCTAGACTAACTGGAGTTCTATTTTTGGCAACTTCCAGTAGAGCCTGTTCTAGCTGGCTAGCGGCGGTTGTTGGCAATATATCGGTCACTTGTTTGCCAAGAAAAGAGTCGGAATTCAGGTACAAATCCCCTGAATTTCCTGACAAATAATCCAAAATAATGCCGTCAGCATTGAGGCGGAAATACAGATCCGGCAATGCTAGAAAAACAGATTCCAACTCAGAAGTTTTTTGGCGCAATGCTTCTTGGGCGTAGTAGCGATCGCTAATATCCAAAATTACCCCATCCAAACAGGAAACGCTCCCATCGGCGTCGAACACTGGAGAACCTTTATCCCACACCCATTTAACGGTGCTGTCTGCTGCTAGCAAGCGGTATTCTAAATTATAAGACTGTTTATTTTCTATTCCTTGCCGAATAGTTGCTTCTACTTTTGCCAAATCTTCGGGGTAAATAATGCTAGCAAAAGTTCTGCCTTTGCTGTCCAAACGCGAAATAAAATCCCCAGCCGGGTAGCCCGCTATTAAGTAAATTGCCTCGCTAATAAAACTTGTTGAAAAATCGCACTGCCAGCGATAAACCACCCCGGGAATATTAGCAACCAAAGACCTAAATCTGGCTTCACTCCTACGCAAAGCTGCTTCCGATTCATGGCGTTTTGTAATATCGTTAGTAAAACCTAGCACTGCAAATATATTACCTTCAGTATCGCGCAGAGGGACTTTTTTGGTATCTAAAATATGTATTGAACCATCAGCAACTGTTGCGGCATCGCAGGGATTGTGGATGATTTCGCCTGCCAGTACAGCAGAGTCGTCTGTGCGAAATCCTCGGATATTTTGTGCGGAATTTCCAAATACTAGCTCTTCTGAGAATCCTAATTCTAAATCTGATTTGCCAATTATTTCTTCGACTGTTTTACCGATCGCTTCGGCTAAACTGTTGTTGGCCAAAATGTAGCGAAATTGTTTATTCTTGGCAAAAATCCAGTCACTGGTTTTGTCGATTACCGTCCGCAGAAGTTGTTCCGAACGTTCGGTTTGTGCCAATGCTACTTGCAGTTCTACTTCCAGGCACTTGCGATCTGTAATGTTTTCAAATGCCACGCCTACGGAGTTGTTAGGTAACGGAAAAGCTTTAATAGAAAAAGCACGAGTTATTTTTCCCGATTCGTCGCTGTCAATATCTTCAACTTCTACAGCTTTTTGGTTGCGAATTACTTCAGCAAATGCTTGGGGAATGTTTTTCGATCGCAAATGCGGAAAAATCTCGTCGATTGTCATGCCCAAAACGTCGGCCATTTCTAGCCCGGTAAACCGCGTAGCAGCGGGATTCGAGGCGATCGCCCTCAAGGTGCTATCATCGTCTATATTTTCCAAATGGTAGACGTACAAACCAATTTGCATATTCTCGACAATTTGGTCGTAGAGGCGCACGCTTTCGTCTACCTGCCTGCGTTCGGTGATATCTTCTGTAATCCCCAAAACGTACTGAGGCTCGCCCTGAGCGTCGAGAATTGGCACTTTGCGGGTGTGCAGTATTCTCATACCTTTGTGGCGAGTTTGGATCGGCTCTTCGGCTATTTCTTTAACCAGAGATTGGTTGTGATGGCTGGTCAATATTTCCCTGTCTTGAGCGGTAAAAACGTCAGCTTGCTCTTTCGGGTAAATATCGTAGTCATTTTTGCCGATCGCCTCTTGAGATGTCACACCTGCGATCGTTTCCCCCGCCTTATTCCACAGCACGAATTTTAGCGAAGAAGCATCTTTAGCAAAAACTCCCAACGGCAGATTTTCTACTACGGAATTGAGGAACCCTCTAGCTGATTTTAATTCAGCTTCTGCACGCTTGCGTTCGATGCCTAAAGCGATGACATCGGCAACGGATCCTAAAGTTTCTTCAAAGGGTACTGTCAGCGACTGGTGGCTGACAATTACCATGACTCCCACTAGCCTTTCTTCGACAATTAAAGGATAGCCGGCGAAGGTAAGAATTTGCTTGGGGATTTGGCAATTTCCCCGATTGTGACTGCTGTCGATAATTGCTAATTGCGAACTGTGTGCTGGCGTGGCTTCCCCGCATTCTTGCTCCTCTAGCCCCAAATGATTCAGTTCAAATCGGCAGTCAAATAGTGGTTTTTGCTGTTCGGCGATCGAGTTAACCTTATTTTGAATAAATCTAGCAACCTCGTCTGTGCGGCTGTAGATTCCAGAGGTTGCTTGCAACTCGCAAATATTGTATTGAGAGTTAAAAGTCCAAATTTCAGCAGAGGCGACATCGAGATTTCGTACCATTGCCTCGCAACAGGGAAGCAGGATATCTTGAGGGTGTTTGGTGAGGGCAATACCGACATCGGCTACCATTGCTGTGAGGCGAGAAGCTTGGGCTTTTTCTGCTTCCAGCCGTTTGCGATCCGTGATATCTTCCACCAAAGAAAGCACTGTAAAAGTGTCGCCGCTGCGAATAATCGAGTTGAACCAACGACACCAAATAACTTGTCCGCATTTGGTTTTATTTTGATTGATTGAAGTATTGCCGTTACCGGAGGCTAGTTCGAGTTCGATCGCACTTACAGCCTCTCGATCGTCCTCGCAAACCAAATCCAAATCGCCGAAATGCTTGCCCAGCATATCATCGGAAGTCCAGCCAAATATTTCTTCAGCACGTTTCGACCACTGAACGATCCGAAAATTCTCATCCCAGCCTACCATTGCCAGGGGACTGTTAGCTGCATTCAACCACAGTAAATGATTCGAGCGACGCAACTGTTGAGTTTTCTGCTGCTGCCAGCGGTAGTGCCTGGTTATATCTCTACCGACACCCAACACCCGCATCTGATTGTTAGCGACATCCAGCGCTGGCGTGTAAGCCGTTTCGTAAATTTTAATCCCGCCATCTGCCGCCGTCACCTCGTGAATTGCCAGCTTTTTTTCCCCTGTGATAAATACTTGTTGCAGGCAGGAATCAATCTGAGAGATTATATTTTTTAGAGCTGTATTATTGGGATATAATTTCAACAATTCCCGATTCGTTTTGTTGACTGCTTCAGCCGGATCCAATCCCATCCAAGCAGCAGCTACAGGATTAATCGATATGTACTTTTGCTGTCGATCGCACTCTAGGAAAGCATCAACAGAGTCAGAGAAAAAAGACTGTAACGAGTTGATAACTTCCTGCATGGGTATTTTTTGATCACTTGCAAGTTAAGCTTTAAATTTTTCCTAAAGTTAGTTTAACTCACTCAAATATTTTTTCGCACTTTACTGCTGGCGTTCCCGGTACAATTTTCGGCCCGTTCCCTATAATACAAAAAATTTCAGGAAATAGTATGTTTTGGAATATAACTTAATTAGAGCATCTGCTCTTTTTTTCAACAAGACGCATCGGATACAAAAGGAGAAGAGGGAGGGGGAGAGGGAGATGGGGAGAGGGGGAGATGGGGAGAGGGGGAGAGAGGGAGAGGGGGAGAGGGGGAGATGGGGAAAGAGGCGTTTGCTTGGAAAAATCTTTAATAGCTTCAGGTGGGCAGTGCGCACCCGAAAGACGCTAGAGACATTTTTGGGATCAAAAGCCAGCAGTCACCAGGCAGTTTTTAGCTGCTAACTGATGACTGATGACTAATAACGTTCGCTCGGGAGCATCTCATTTTTGCAAAAAGCATTTTTTCTTTCAGTGCTGTCCCCGCTCGCGTGCTTTATAAAGCACGCGAGCGGGACAGCACTACAAATGCAAAACCCAGATGCTCCCCGTTCGCTCGGGGGGGGGACGTTCGCACTAATGACTGATGACTAATGACTACATCATGCCCATGCCGCCCATGCCGCCCATGCCGCCCATGCCGCCCATGCCGCCCATGCCGCCCATGCCGCCCATGCCGCCCATGCCGCCCATGTCGCCCATGTCGCCACCAGCTTTTTTCTTCTCGGGTTTTTCGACAATTACAGCTTCAGTGGTCAAAACCATGCCAGCAATGGAACCGGCATTTTGTAAAGCCGATCGCACTACCTTAGCCGGATCGATAATTCCAGCGGCAATCATATCTTCGTAAACGTCGGTGAGAGCGTTGTAGCCAATGTTCAGCTCGCTAGCCCGCACTCGCTCGATCGCGATCGAACCTTCAACACCGGCATTATCAGCGATTTGACGCAAAGGTGCTTCCAAAGCTTTTGCAACCAAATCAGCGCCAATTTGCTCTTCAGCGTCTAAAGTGCTTCTGATGGCATCAATTTTTGTAATCAGGTGAATCAGCGTCGTACCGCCTCCAGCGACGATACCTTCTTCCACAGCAGCTTTAGTAGCGTTGAGGGCGTCTTCAATGCGGAGTTTGCGATCCTTGAGTTCGGTTTCGGTAGCTGCGCCTACTTTAATTACAGCAATACCGCCAGCAAGTTTGGCAATGCGTTCGGTTAATTTTTCCTTATCGTAGTCAGAATCCGTCGCTGCTAGCTGCTTGCGGATTTGCTCGATCCGTGATAACACGTCTGCTTTGTGTTCGTCGCCAGCGACAATGATGGTGTTTTCTTTGTCGATCGTAATTTTGCGGGCGGTACCGAGCATTTCTAGTGTTGCGGTATCAATGCTGAGTCCGACTTCTTCAGAAATCAGTTGACCGCCGGTCAGAACGGCGATATCTTGTAGCATGGCTTTGCGTCGCTCGCCAAAACCAGGAGATTTGGTAGCTGCGATATTCAATACACCGCGTGCTTTGTTGATGACCAAAGTTGCCAAAGCTTCACCTTCAATATCTTCGGCGATAATGATCAGCGGTGAACCGGTGCGGGCAACTTTTTCAAGAAGCGGAATTAGTTCTTGAATGGAGTTAATTTTTTTGTCGGTAATCAGGATGCGAGCGTTTTCGTACTCAACTTCCATGCGATCGTTGTTGGTGACGAAATACGGGGAAAGATATCCGCGATCGTACTGCATCCCTTCGACAACTTCCAATTCTGTCAACAGAGATTTCGACTCTTCAACAGTAATGACGCCATCTTTGGTGACTTTTTCCATTGCTTGAGCAATCATGTCGCCGACTTCTTCGTCGTTACCGGCGGAGACAGTGGCGACCTGAGCAATGGCAGATCCTTCGACTGGTTTCGCTAATTTAGCGATTTCTAGGACTAAATGGGCGATCGTTTTTTCAATCCCGCGGCGCAGTGCGACTGGATTGGCGCCTGCTGCGACATTCTTCAAACCTTCGCGAATGAGGGATTGGGCAATCACGGTAGCGGTGGTGGTGCCGTCGCCTGCGATATCTTTAGTTTTGGAGGCGACTTCTTGAATTAAGCGAGCGCCAGCATTTTCTAGAGGATCTTCGAGTTCGATTTCCCTAGCAACGGTGATACCGTCGTTAACGATTTGGGGAGTGCCGAATTTCTTTTCGAGTAGGACATTCCGGCCTTTGGGGCCCAAGGTAATGCGGACTGCATCGGCGAGTTGATTGACGCCGCGTTCCAGTGCCCGCCGAGATTTGTCGCTAAATGCAACTATTTTGGTCATGTTTGTCTCCTTGCGCTTACATTAGCAAATTTAGCACTCTCTGACTCTGAGTGCTAAGTCGATCGACTTTAGATTGTAGCGTGTCCCTCAGAAGTGTGGGGCTGGCGGGGGCGGATTTGGGGAAAAGGGCGGGCCCCAACGGTGGCCCAGGACACGTCACTGCCGTGTCCCTACATACCCGCTGTAGGGACACGGCACTGCCGTGTCCTCATAGATATAATGTGGTTTGTGACATATCGCCCGATCGGATATTGGAGTGCCCCCTGTCAACTGTCAACTGTCAACTGCTATACGCATCAACGGTTAAATTCGGTACTAACTGTCAACTGTCAACTGTCAACTGTCAACTGTTATACCTATGGCTCGTTATTCTCGACTGCAAAAACTCATTTCTTATATGCGCCCGCACTGGAAACCGACATTCTGGGGCGTTTTTTCCTTATTAATTGTCAATGCTGTGGGCGTTTACATTCCCCTACTGATTCGGAATGCAGTTGACACACTCCAAGTGGCGACTAAATTTGACCAAGTTTTCAACTACGTGATACTGATTCTCGTACTAGCTTCAATCATGTGGGGAATTCGGATGGCATCGCGGATTCTGCTGTTTGGCGTCGGGCGTCAAGTAGAATTTGACCTCAAACAGCAAATATTTAATCATTTATTAACATTAGAACCGTCTTATTTTGCTGCCAATACTGTAGGGGATTTAATTAATCGCGCTACTTCCGACTTGGACAATATTCGCCGCTTGGTGGGTTTTGCAGTGCTGAGTTTGGCGAATACAGCCTTTGCTTATGCTTTGACTTTGCCGGTGATGCTGGGGATTAATGTACGGCTGACGCTGTTGGCGATCGCAGTTTATCCATTAATGCTAGTTTTGGTACAGTTATTTAGCGACAAACTTCGCATCCAGCAACTAGCAGTCCAAGAAGAACTATCGGCGATGAGCGATTTAATTCAAGAGGATATGAGCGGAATGTCCGTAATTAAAATCTATGCTCAAGAAGAAAACGAACGTCGAGCTTTTCGCGATTGTAACGCCAAGTTGCTATCAGCAAATTTGACATTAGCCCAAACTAGAAACTTTATTTTTCCACTACTGGGCGGTTTAGCCAGCATCAGTTTGTTGGTACTACTTTCAGCAGGTGGCGGAGCAATTGCTAAGGGCGAAATTAGCATCGGCGATTTTGTGGCATTGCTGATTTATGTCGAGCGTTTGGTATTTCCGACGGCGCTGTTGGGTTTCACCATTACTGCTTACCAGCGCGGAGAAGTCAGTGTCGATCGCATAGAATCAATTTTGACTGTGGAACCGCAAATTAAGGATGCTCCCGATGCAGCGGACTTGCCAACTCCTGTCAAAGGTGAAATAGTCGCTCGCAATTTGAATTATACCTATCCAGGCGCTAAGATACCCGCGCTCAAAGATGTCAATTTTACCATCAAACCGGGCGAAACAGTCTCGATTGTTGGGGCGATCGGTTCTGGCAAATCAACCTTGGCTAATGCCCTGCCGCGCTTGCTGAATATCGATGCGGGTGAGTTGTTTGTAGACGGGCAGGATATTACCGAGGTGAAGTTGAGGGAGTTGCGCGGGGCGATCGCCTACGTGCCCCAAGAAAGCTTTCTGTTCGGTACTACCATCAAGAATAACATCCGCTACGGCAATCCTTTAGCAGAAGAACCCCAGATTGAAGCAGCCGCCAAACAGGCACAAATCCACCCCGAAATCCTCAACTTTCCGCAACAGTACAAAACAGTTGTCGGCGAGCGCGGCATTACCTTATCCGGCGGACAAAGGCAGCGAACAGCACTAGCTAGAGCCTTGTTAGTTGACGCTCCCGTGCTAATTTTAGATGACGCTCTTTCCAGCGTGGACAATCAAACTGCTACCGATATTTTGCAGAACTTGGCAACCGGAACCGATCGCAAAACCGTAATTTTTATCTCGCACCAAATGTCAGCAGCCGCGAGTGCCGATCGCATATTCGTCATGGAAAAGGGAGAAATAGTGCAAAGCGGCACTCACGCAGAATTGGTAAAGGAAACAGGGCTTTATCAGTATTTGTGGAACCAGCAAAAACTAGAAGAATTGCTGCACTGACAGGTTCGTAGTGAGGACTTTAGTCCTTCTTCATCCAGGTTCGTAGTGAGGACTTTAGTCCTTCTTCATCCAGGTTCGTAGTGAGGACTTTAGTCCTTCTTCAGACAAAGGGAAAAGGACTGAAGTCCTCACTACAAACTGAAGCGTAGTTAACTTAGTTATTTATCAAACATAGTCGTGGAAAATCAAAATCCCGATCCTTCAAGCCTCTCCAGCAACACTGATTCACCGGGAAATAGTCCCATCAAAATAATGCCCCTAGGTGACTCAATTACCGATGGATACTTCGTACCAGGAGGATATCGCATCGATTTACAGCCTGCAATGGAGAATCGAGGCTATGCTATTGAGTTTGTCGGTTCCCTAAGCAATGGCCCCGATACCTTACTCTCTCAGCATCACGAGGGACATTCCGGTTGGCTGATCGAACAAATTTGCGATCGGGTTGTGGAGTGGCTGCAAACCTTCCAACCCGATATTATTTTGCTCCTCATCGGCACCAATAATATCGGACAATGGTATCAAGTAGAAACTGCAAGCTATCGCCTCAACCAATTAATCGATCGCATTTTTGAAACTGCACCCAATGTTAAACTCTTTGTCGCTGCAATTCCGCCAATGTCTGAACCCACCTTAAATCAGCGAGTTAAACTATACAATCAAAACAGCGAGGAGTTAGTCAAGGAAAAACAACAAGCAGGGAAGCCCATAGATTTTGTTGATTTATATAATATCCTCAGCCTTGACGATCTCCCCGATGGCGTTCATCCCAACCGAGAAGGATTTCGGAAAATTGCTGGTGCTCTTGAAGCTTGTCTGTCAGCGCACCTAAGTTAACAAATTCCTCGTCTGCGATTCCACGCAGTCTACAATCGTCGTCAAGAAAAATAGTATAATGAATATATCTAGTCCACCCCAATAATCCCCAATCATGCTCGCAGAAGCAAACGCCACACTCTGGCCTAGTCTAATAACTGTTTCAGCATTAATTCTATACTTCGTTGTTACCATCAACGTTGGCAGAGCCAGATTCAAATACAAAGTTTCTCCCCCGCAGATGACAGGAAACCCGGACTTTGAACGAGTAGTGCGAGTTCAGCAAAATACCCTAGAGCAAATGATTCTATTTTTGCCCTCGCTATGGCTGTTTTCGCAATTTGTCAGCCCAATTTGGGCAGCCGGTATCGGTGCAGTTTGGATAGTTGGACGCATTTTGTTTGCTTGGGGTTATTACCAAGCGGCGGAAAAACGAGCCGCAGGATTTGGTATTAGTACCTTAGCTACTTTAACTTTGCTTGGCGGTTCATTGATTGGCATCATCATGTCCCTGGTAAAAGTTTCACAGCTATAATTTATATTAGTAGGGTGCGCCGCGCGCACCTTTTTATGTAAATCTAACTCTTTCAATCTCGTTCAGGAGTCAATATGTCTGAAACTAACAAACCTGTATTTCAAATTAACCAGCAACTTTTTCAACAGCTTACCGAGTGGCAACAAAAACTCGCACTAGAAGATGAATTAGCCAGCGAGTCAGAAGACGAGAAACCAATAGAGGTAAAAAGTCCTCCCGATAGTGATGAACAGCATTCTCAAACCAATAATTCCTAGCTTGTGGCTGGCAGTATTCTTTTTTGTATTTCCGGCTGCTGTCTCGGCTCAATCGTTGACAATCAGCCAAGTTCAACAAGTTAATAGCGGTTTATTTCGTTCTAACTCTCAAGATTTCTTCGAGCAAGGAAATCGCCAACTGGAACGGGAAATCGCAGCTTTGTTGCGAAAAAATGTTGCTTCCGAAGGCAAGATTCTGGAGATTGATGAAAAATTGCGCTCTCAGCTTTGTCGGGAAGATTTTTTAATCTCCTCGCGGTATCATGATACAATCAGTGCTGCTGAGATTGCCAGTTTTCAGCCAAAATTAAATGAGATTTGCAGGCAGAAATAAAGTCAAAGTGAGGTCAAGATTAAAGTTTTAGCGTTAATGGATAAAGAAGTAATGACTAAATTGAAACTAGCGCTGCTGGAAGCGAAAACGGTGGCTCAGTTGGCTGCGATTATTATTGATTACACTCATGAGGAAATGATGCTAGTTTTTGATGAGCTGGAATGGGAACAGCAGGCAAAAATTAAGGATATTTGGAAGAGTGTTTGAGGGATGGCCTGTTTATAAAGTTGTAGGTTCCAGCACCGGACACGGCATTGCCGTGTCCCTGCGGATATCGCGTAATGCAGCCCTACTTTTTGGGAAGCGATTCGAGACACAATTGACGGAAATGATCGCCGCGTTGCTCGAAGCTTTGGTATTGATCGAAGCTGGCGCAAGCTGGCGAAAGCAGTACGACTTTAGCTTTGTTTTGTTTGCCTAATTCTGCGGCTCTGGGAATGGCTCTTTCCATTGTTTCGACGATTTCCCAAGCGTTATAATCTGCTTGTTCTAGCCGATCGCTAAAAAGGCCCGCTGCATCCCCAATTAACAGCACTGCAACAGCCTTCGCCTTGATTGTATCAATCCAAGCGTTATCATCGCCCTCTTTGGGATCGCCGCCCGCAATCAAAATCGCCGGCGCGCTGACAGCAGCTAACCCAACTTCCGCCGCATCATAATTAGTCGCTTTGCTGTCGTTGATGAAATCTATGCCTTCCCAGGTGCGGATGTGTTCGAGGCGGTGCGCCACTCCGGGGAATTTCGCGATCGCCCGGGCGATCGCACTTTTATCTATCCCCGCCAAATTAGCAGCCGCCACCGCCATCAACAAATTTTGCAAATTGTGTTCGCCCACCATCCGCAAAGACTCAGCAGGCAAAATTTTATCACCTTGAGCGATTACCCAACCGTCTTCGATGTACGCTCCAAAAGCGTGTTTTCCCAACAAATCTTTTTCACCTTTGACACTCGTCCAACACGCATCCGGCCAAATGTCAACTCCTTGCTGCCGCAAACCAGGATCGTCACCGTTGATGATTTGCAATTCCGAATTTTTTAGCAAATGGGCTTTAATGTTGTAGTAATTTTCTAAAGTTTTGTGGCGGCTGAGGTGATCCGGCGTCAAAGTCGTCAAAACTCCGATGCGCGGCGCTACCGACGGCGATGATTCTATCTGATAGCTGCTGATTTCTGCGATTACCCAATCCGGCGGTTTCTCGGAAGCAGCTAATTCGCACGCAGCATAACCAATGTTGCCACAAGCGGGAGCATGAAGCCCTGCTTCGGCAAAAATCGCAGCAATTAAAGCAGTAGTTGTAGTTTTGCCGTTAGTACCAGTAATTGCTACCCAAGGAGATTTGAGATAGCGCCATGCGAGAGCCATTTCTCCGATTGTTTCAATTCCCAATTCTCGGGCGCGTACTAATGCTGGAATATCCCAGGGAACGCCCGGACTTACTACTACTAATTCTATGGATTTGTCAGGTTCAAAAGATTTACCTAATTCTAGGTTGATGCCTTCGTTAGCTAGTTCCTGTTGTTGTTCGAGCAAGTTTGGGGCCGATGAGCGATCGCTCAGCGTTACTTCCCATCCTTCGCGTTTGAGCAGTCTGGCGGCGGCAATCCCTGATTTTCCTAATCCAATTATATGAGCGATCGGCATACGTTATGTGTGTGATGGAGCGAATTTCCCTGGTTTTCTAAGTTTATATCTTAACCTTGCATGAATTTTTGCCTATTGGCCATTATGCTTAATTTACGAAAAAAGGTATGTTGTTGCGCTTAAGCGCTCTTTCATCTATGTATGAAAGGGGAGTATCTCAGTTTTGCATTTATTATAGTGCGAGCACCTCAAAGAAAAAATGCTTTTTACAAAAATGAGATGATCCCGCAGGAAAGAGCGCTGAAGCGCAACAACGTACCTTAAAAATTTAAAATCGATTGACGATCGCCCCAAAGTCAGCCAACACCCGCGCGTGATTCCGCAACAAACCCAGTAAATTCAAGCGATTGCGCTTAATTTCCGGGTCAGAATCCATCACCAAAACGCTTTCTGGCCCGTCAAAAAAGCTGCTCACAGCCGGAGCAATCTCCGTCAAACTATCTACCAACTGTTGGTAATTGCGAGTTTGCTTCGATAGCAGCGTTTGCGGCACTAACTGCACCACAGCATCGTAAAAAGCTTGTTCGGAAGACTTTTGAAATAACTCGGGTTTCACCGCCGTTTTCGGTTCCAATTCTACCTTATCCAAATCACCTTGAGCCGCCAAACGAGTCGAACGGTTGACTGTTTCGTAAATCAGATCCAAAGTCTTGTCATTGCGGATTTGTTGCAGGAAAATTGCTCTTTCCAGCGCGTCCAACAAATCTCTTAATGCTCGTTCAGTATATTCTGGGTCGTTTTCTCCCAAAACTGCATTCACCAAATCATAATCTACATTCTTTTCTTCTTGCAGCAAAGTGCGAATTCTTTGCAGGAAAAACTCGTATAATTGCGATAGCAACTCCGCCGATGTTTGGGGGCGCACCGCGGTAAATTCTGCGACAACTTCTGCAAGTAGTTGGTGCAAATTGATTGGCAACTGAGACGCCCAAATAATGTTAGTTATTGCATTGGCGGCGCGGCGCAGGGCGAAGGGATCGGAGGAACCAGTCGGCAGCATTCCTAAGCCGAAGATGCTGACTAATGTATCTAATTTATCGGCGATTGCGACAACTTGACCTGTGAGAGTTTGCGGCAAATTATCGCCCGCACCTTTGGGCAAATAATGCTCGAAAATTCCTGTTGCTACGGCTTCCGGTTCGCCGCAAGCTAAGGCGTATTTCTGACCCATAATTCCTTGCATTTCGGGAAATTCGTAAACCATTTGGGTTACAAGGTCGGCTTTGCAAAGCAATGCTGCTCTTTCTATGTAAGCTTGTTCTGCGGCGGTGATTTGCAGTTGCTTGGTGATGAGAGAGGCAATCTTGCACAGTCGATCGACCTTTGCGCGCACTGTACCCAAATCTTCCTGGAAAGTGACCGTCTCCAACTTTGGCAAATAATCCTCTAGAGGCTTTACCAAGTCTGCTTTGTAGAAAAACTGACCGTCTGCCAATCTCGCCCGCACGACTCGCTCGTTACCTGCGGCAATAATCGCCGATTTTGCCGGATCGCCGTTGGAAATTGTAATGAAATAGGGTAGGAGTTCGGGGAATTCTGGGCTTTTGAGAATTGGAAAATAGCGCTGGTTGGTGACGATAATTGTGGTGATTACTTCCGGCGGTAACATCAAAAAACCGTCGTCAAATTTGCCGACTACGGCGTTGGGCCATTCTACTAAGTCGGTGACTTCTTCTAACAAATCTTCGGTAATGTCGGCGTAACCGCCTTGTTTGGTGGCGGCGGCTTCTACTTGTGCTTGAATTTGGATTTTGCGCTGTTGTCGATCGACTTCCACGCCAGCAGCCCGCAGACACTCGACATAATCCTCGGCTTGCGGAATCGAGACCCCCCCCATCTCCGGTGTAGGGGGGGTGTGCAACACCCGATGTCCTTGGGAAATGCGATCGCTCTTGACGGTATCTGAACCGCTGACCAATGCGATCGCCAGTACAGTATCATCAAACAGCGCTACGATCGATCGAATCGGGCGCGGAAACTTCAAATCTCCGTCAGCCCACCGCATAAATCTTTTGCCTTCTAACTTGTTAATCCACTGCGGCACAAGTTCGACCAAAATATCCGCCGTCATCCGCCCCGGAATCTGTTTGAGAACAAACACAAAATCGCCTTTATCGGTAGCGCGAACTTCCAAAGCATCGATTTCTACGCCTTGTTTTTTCGCAAAACCTTCGGCTGCTTTCGTGGGTTTGCCATCTTTAAAAGCCGAACTTGCGGGCGGCCCTTTTACCTCTTCTTCTCTGTCTAATTGCTTGAGTGGCAGTCCTTTAACAAGAACGGCCAAACGCCTCGGAGTTGCGTATACATTAATTGATTCATTTGTCAAAGATTGTTCTGCCAGAGTTGCAGGTACGAGTTCCTGCCACTGTTGGACGCTGCCTGCGACAAAAGATGCGGGCAATTCTTCGGTACCGAGTTCTAATAAAAAGTTAGGCATATAGAAATTGTGAAGTGAGGGAGCTACGGATTGGTAATGGGTAATGGGTAATTGGTAATTGGTAATCGGTAATTGGTAATCGGCTGGGGAGTGCGTTAGTTGACAGAAAACCTTTACATAACAAATTTATGGTTTTTTGTCAAGAGGCAATTCATTTGCCAGTTCAATTATTACAAAAATTAGCGATCGGCAATCAAAAAAGCCTGGAATGACGATCGCGATAATAACATCACAGAATTATTTTACCGGTCACAGGTCTGATTAGAGCTAAAAAACACTCAAATGATCAGCATAGCACTTAAAATCGGGGGTGAAAGATATTCTCAGCAGCTCATGACCTTGGCGGAAAGACTAGCAGAAGATTGGAAGTCGCGACTCGAACAAGATTGCCCCGACGAGAGCTCTAGCACTCGCGAGAGTGTTGTTCGCTGGCTGTTGGGAGACAAGCCAGAAAGATTTGACACTCTAAATCCGACTCAACTCGCTGTCGCTTCTGGGGCGATCGACTTTTTATATCGAATTTTGCAGCAGCGCTATCTGGGAGTAGCGCCAGAAAGAGCTTACCGCAACTTGATCGGGCGCCTGGGCGGTTTGGTGGTGCTCCGGCAAAAAATCCAAGCGTGGGTTTCTCTCTCGCGCGACAGACAGCGCAGTGCGGTAGAGGTACTGCAAGAAGTGATTCAGGAAATGCTGAATTCCGATCGCTACCTCCAGCAGCAAGTCGCCTGGATTGCCGAATGCACAACAGATAAACGCTTGCGAAATGCTTTGCTGCTAGCGAGCACTGAAGAATACTGCTTGCGGCCGATCCGCAACCAGCCGCTGCTGGTGTACCGCTTCGTCAACTACCTGCGGCGTTCCCAGCGGGGCGGGTTGACGCAAGTCCCGGCGGGAGATTGGGTGCGGCTGGTGTCGGAACAGGTTCTGCCTGACGATACAGACGAACCGCTCAGCTTGCTAGACGAACAGGCGATGTCGGATTATCGAGAACATCAAGCTTGGGAAGAACGGCAAACTCAGCGGCAGATTGTCCAACAAGAATTTGAGCATTACTTGACTGCTGAAGTCGATCCGCTGGCTTCGCGATGGCTGCGGCTTTACCTGCAAGGCCGTTCCCAAGAGGCAATTGCTGAGGATTTGAAGGTGCCAGTCAAACAAATTTACCGCTTGCGAGAAAAAGTCAGTTACCACGCGATTCGGGTGTTTGCAGTCAAACAAGCACCAGAATTAGTCGCTAACTGGCTGGAAATTTCGCTCAAAGAACACAGTTTGGGCTTGACTCCCGCCCAGTGGCAGCAATATTTACAAGATCTCACGCCGGTGCAGCGACAGTTGATAGAATCGCTCAAAGCAGGGAAAAGTGTAGAGACGATCGCCTCTGAATTAAAGTTAAAAACCAATCAAGTCATCGGCGAGTGGAGCAAACTCTATTTAGCTGCTCAATCCCTCCGAAACGAGTAGATTGGTAATGAGTGGCGGGCGAAGCGTAGCGGAGGGAATTGCTAATTGTTAATTGGCGGTAGGAATTTTCCGAATTCGCGCTACAAATCAATTCCCGAACAGCCAGATTTGCTGCGAGTTTCCCCGTGGAAACCGCGCGATCGAATCAGGTAATATCGATCGGGATATCGCGCGTGCTGCCGCGATCTCACCCAAAAACGGATACCGTCCCACGTACTTAAATCGCGCTGATCCCCAAATTTTAGACCAAAGATCCACATCCCAGATTCATCTAGAGGAGTCAATCTCAAATCTCAAATCTCAAATCTCAAATTGACTGACGCTCGCGATCGGGGATGCTCACCGTGAACTTTGTGGAGTAAGATATTAGTAGGACGATCGACTCTTCAGGATTTTTTAACCAATCCTCAGTTCAGCAGTTGCACGTCAATCATCAGTTCTGGTGTATCTGTCATACTTGGGCATTCAGACAAAATTCTATCTTTGCCAGCCATAGGAATCAATCTTGGGCGATAAATGATAGTTAGTCGATAGTCCGCCCGCGATCATCTAGTTGTCAATCTTTCTGTAGAATTTGAGACTGGAATACAGAAGAGAGAAAATTCTGAGACCCAATATTTTTCTTTCATAAAAGCTTCCGGGTTTCAGATGCCTAGCTACGTCAGGGAAGTTGCATGGTTTAATTTTATAAATCAGGTTGGTATAGCGCGATCGCGCTTCCGACTACAGAGAAGCTAATGGTACATACATCTTCAACAGACTCGGCGACTACAATGGACTCCGATCGAATATTTCAACTAATCGATACAGTTGTTCCCTTTGAAGCTTGCCTTTACTATCAAGTTTTGCCTTTATCTCTAGAAGGCAATCTATTTAAATTGGGCGTAGTCGATGTGCAAGATGACTCCGCTTTGGACTACGTGCAGCGGATTTTAGCATACATGAATTGCTCGGTGACAACGGAGCAAATTGCCCCGGAAACTCAGCGTTCGATGCTCTCAGCTTACTTGCTCCACGGGAACCAAGTCAGAGAACCCAGCCTGACAGAAACCACACCAGCCCCAACACCGATACCAGCCCCAACACCAATAAATCCCGCACCAACAACATCAAGCTCCGAAGCAGACACCCTGCTGTCTGTACCCGAACCCTCCATTCGGGTTCCCGATCGGTTGAAACCTCCCGATGCTGAGGTTTTGCTGACGCCGACAGAACTTTCGGTTTTGGATGTCGAGGCCGTGCACTTGTCAAGCCCCGTCGAAGTTTTGGCAACTTTACCCGCGCCCCAACTGCTGCAAGAATTGCTCGGTAGAGTGCTCGTAGACGGTATCGGTAGGCTGTTTTTTGAGAGACACCAGTCCCAAGGTAGGATTCTTTGGAGTCAAGACGGCGTTTTGAAATCGATCCTCGAAGGTCTCTCTCCCTTCCTGTTTCAAGAAGTCATCGACGAGTTGAAACGGCTGACAGATATGCCTGTTTCCCCGGTGGAACATCCCAAACAAGTCGAAGTAGAACGCATCTATGGAAAAACTCATTTGCTGTTGCGCTTGCGAGTAATGCCCGTGGGTGGCAAGGAAGAAGCAACGCTGCAAGTCTTGCGGGGAGCAGCTTTGAGGTTTTACCAGCAGCAGCAATTGTCTACTCTGAGTCGAGATGCACTGCAACTGGCCAAAGAATTGCAGCGGAAAGTGAATCAAATTCGCGATCGCACTCGGCTTTCTCCTTTACCTTTGGAAGGTTTACCCGCTTTGGAACAAGTTGTCAGAAATGTTGACGACCAACTTGAAGCTTTGATGCAAGAACAGAATCCCGAGGATTTCTAATTAGAAATAGTTGTAAGTTTTGAACTTTCTTTAACTCAAATCTAGCCCGATCAAATAAATAATAATAATTAGGTTCGTAGTGAGGAATGCGAGTCCTTCCTTATCCAAAATCTGAAGAAGGACTCGCATTCCTCACTACAAACCTATGTGAGTGCAGTTGTGCGATCGCACCTAAGATGAACCGTGCTCGAAAATCTTATCGTACTGCAACAAATCCAAACTTACAAAAACTGGCAAACACCCAAAACATTGCTGTGCAACTTCCCAGCGTTCCTCTCGCTGCAACATAGCAGTCAACTTTTGTTTAGCGCCCAGCAAATATCGGACATCGTTAGCAGCGTAGCTCAATTGGTCATCAGAAAGATGCTCGGAATTTCCCCAATCCGAACTTTGAGAAGTTTTATTGAGTTCTACTTTTTCCAACTCTTGGATTAACTCTTTAAGTCCGTGTCTGTTAGTATAAGTTCTGGCTAACTTGCTAGCTATTTTTGTGCAGAAAACAGGTGCAATGTCAATACTTAAATTGTAACGCATTGTTGCCAGATCGAAGCGCGCAAAGTGAAATACCTTCTCAATATTTTCAGCTTCCATGAGCTTTTTCAAATTTGGCGCCGCCGTCTGGCCTTTAGCAATCCGCACCGCCGCCACTTTACCTTGCGGATCGCACAACTGCACCAAACACAGGCGATCGCGCCAGGGCATCAAACCCATCGTTTCCGTATCAACGGCGATCGCCTCCGCCGTCAAATAATAAGATAGCAGATCATCGGAGATATCGCGATCGCACACTTGAAAATCTGGAAATTCCATTCTTGGTTATTGGTAATCGGTAATTGGTAATCGGTAATTGGTAATCGGGCATCGGTAATCGGTAATCGGGCATCGGTAATCGGGAATCGATAATTAATCTTTCCTTCTTTCCTCTTCCTTCTTCCTTCTTCCTTCTTCCTTCTTCCTTCTTCTTATCGACTACGGACAAAAAGCTGAGTAAAATAATACTCCCCTTTGGCATTTTTGGCAATCGCAATACCAGTCAAATTAAATTGACTCTCGATATTCTTGCGGTGGCCGTCACTTTTAATCCAACCTTCAACAGCATTGCCAACCGGGTCGCTGTAGCCAAAATTGTAAGCAACATTTTCAGCTACACTTTGATAGGGAACAGTAATTGCTTTCGCCCGCCCTTCAAATCCATCGTGGCTAAATTTAACTTTCCCACTTGCCATATTTTCGCTGTGAATTCTGGCTATCTGACTAATTCGCGGATCGACAGTCAGCGGCGGCAACTTTTTCGAGGCTCGATATTGATTGATCTGTTGGTTAACAGCTTTTTCTAACTCAGCAATTGAACTCGTAGCAGCAATATTAGTATTCATGGAAGTTTCTGGGAGCGATTGTGTAGGAATGAGTTGAGTACAATTAGGTAGGATTGCCAGGAATCCTAGAGACATTAAAATCAAAGGTTTGTACATGAACTATTAAAGATAAAGAAGACCGGGCGGTTGAAACCGCGGCTACACAGACAAAACCCGCCTCCGCGGGTTGAAGAACGGATGATGAAAATTACGTTATCTTCTAAGTCGGCGGAGGCGGACATCATTTATATAGACGCGGTTGAAACCGCCGTCTGACCATTCCTACAGGGCGATCGCCCGAAATTCCGGTAAACTAGATATTCAGAACCTTCGCCACAGTGTTCACATCTTTGTCACCCCGTCCCGAACAGTTGAGGACAATGCGCGGACTGCCAGTTAACTGCGGACAGAGAGTTTCCAAATAGGCGATCGCGTGAGCAGTTTCCAAAGCCGGAATAATCCCCTCCAACTGCGACAACCGTTGAAAAGCATCCAAAGCTTGCTGATCGGTTACACTGTAATATTCAGCCCGGCCAGCATCCTTCAAATAACTGTGTTCCGGCCCCACACCAGGATAATCCAAACCCGCACTAATCGAATGCGGCTCGATGACTTGACCCTCATTATCCTGCAACAAATAACTCATAGCCCCGTGCAGAACACCCACAGTTCCCTTAGTCAAAGTAGCAGCGTGTTTATCCGTATCCACACCTTCTCCCGCCGCTTCAACACCAATTAACCGCACAGTTTCTTCCCCAACAAACTCATGAAAAAGACCCATAGCATTAGAACCGCCGCCCACACAAGCTAATAAGATATCTGGCAAACCATTCCATTTTTCTAGACACTGACTGCGAGTTTCTTGACCGATAATTGCATGGAAATCGCGCACCATCATCGGGTAAGGATGCGGCCCCGCCACCGAACCAAGAATATAATGAGTTGTTTCAACATTTGTCACCCAATCGCGAATCGCTTCAGAAGTCGCATCTTTCAGCGTTCCCGTACCCGCCGCCACGGGTCGCACTTCAGCACCCATCAAGCGCATTCTAAACACATTTAAAGCCTGTCTTTCCATGTCATGAACGCCCATGTAGACAACGCATTCTAAACCGAAACGAGCGCAAACAGTGGCAGTAGCAACGCCATGTTGGCCAGCACCAGTTTCAGCAATTACGCGCTTTTTACCCATGCGTTTTGCGAGCAATGCTTGAGCCAAAGCATTATTGATTTTGTGAGCACCAGTGTGGTTTAAATCTTCGCGTTTGAGGTAAATTTGGGCGCCAGTGCCGTCTGGTTTAGCATAATGCTCCGTGAGGCGTTCGGCGAAATACAATGGGCTGGGGCGGCCGACATAATCCTTAAGTAATCCTTGAAGTTGCTGTTGAAATTCCGGTTCGCTGCGGTATTTGTGAAAAGCCGCTTCAAGCTCAAATAAAGCCGGCATCAGGGTTTCGGGGACATATTTGCCGCCGAATTTGCCAAATCTACCGAGGGAGTCGGGGCGTTGGGCGGTGGTTTCGGTGGTTTCTGTGGTGAGACGCAGGGGTGTGACAGTCACGGACTTTGTGGGGATAAGGGGACAGATTTTATTATATCTAGTCGATGTGGCGGGGCGGTGGGCGATCGGGTAATTTTGCGAGGGCTGCCAAAAATCGCTAGGATGGCGGAAGTTCGTCGGAGCCTTCGAGATATTGCCCTGTAAGGGTTTCAGGGATTTTTTCTGTAGATGAGAGGTTGTTTGTACAGAGATTTTTGGGAGTCCTCGCAAATAGCCTCTGGACACGTTGCGCTGTATGGGGTTTATAATCGAGGGATCCCCACTCGCTGGGGAAACTAATTGAATGGAAACTAGGATCTCCCGACCTTTACTTTTGGTAGGTTGACGTGTTCCCGCTCGCTGGGGAAACTAATTGAATGGAAACTTCGTAATGGTGAACAATTATGAATTCAAATCAGCAGTTTCTGCAAAATTTATACGATGCTTTTAACAAACGCGAAATTGAAACAATCATCTCGTTGATGCGCCCAGACGTGAAATGGGCGAACGGAGTGGAAGGCGGTTTCGTTTATGGACGCGATGCGGTGCGCGAATATTGGACAAATCAATTTAAGGATATTCAACCGGAGCTTGAAACGTTAAAATTCGAGACTGACGAAAACAATCGGAACATTGTCACCGTTCATCAAATTATTAAAGATTTGCAATGCAATGTGCTTGCGGATGCAACAATTCATCAAATCTTTACCATTGAGGATGGTCTGATTTGTCTTTATGAAATTGGCGAAACCGAAACAATAGAGGAGATGATTCAAAAGACAAAAAGTTCCAACTAGCAATGATGTCCTTGGGCGGGGGCGGGTTTTACAAATAATATTTAATACCAACAAACAATCTACATAAACCCGCCCCCTTATGCAATATGTTAAAATTATTGAAGAACGCAACAGTTGGCTCATTCAATCGTAGTAAACTAAAAGCGTAGACCTACAATTCTCACTTCCTTTAGTTATTGTTACACAACAGGAAACCAAAATCGTGGATATCGACATTCGTTATAAACCTTCCTTTGCCACAATTTTTCTTACACTCGAACCTGGAGAAAGCATTATTGCTGAATCAGGAGCGATGATAGCAATGGATGCAGCACTCACAATGAAAACAGAATTTAATGGAGGTTTTTTGTCAGGTGTATTGAAAAAGTTTTTTGGTGGTGAATCGCTGTTCGTCAATCGATTTATCAATCCAACACGGCAGTCTCTCCAAGTCGTTCTTTCTCAATCTACAATCGGAGATATTGCCGAAGCTCAAGTCTATGAAAATAACCTCTGTTTTCAACCCGGTGCTTATATTGCCAGTACCCCCGATATCAAATTAGGCGTGCGCTGGGCTGGATTTGCCAGTTGGTTTTCGGGAGAAGGCTTATTTAAATTGCAAGCCAGCGGACAGGGAACAGTATTTTTTGGTGCCTATGGTGGTTTGACTAGCAAGCAAATCAATGGTGACTTCATTGTCGATACAGGGCATTTAGTAGCTTACGAATCGGGAATGAAAATGTCGATAAAAATGGCAGGCGGATTATTAGGTTCGATTACATCCGGGGAAGGGTTTGTGAATAAAGTGACGGGTAAAGGAACAATTTACTTGCAATCCAGAAGTATCGATGGTTTGGTGCAATTTTTATCAAGTAAAGTTTGACTTGCGAGCGAATATATCCATTACCTAGTACCTACTTATGAAAATTGAACTTTTACAACAACCCGATAGCACGATCGCCCGAATCACTCTAAATGCCGGTGAAGAAATCGTTGCTGAGGCAGGTGCAATGGTGGCGATGAGTGGCAATCTACAAGCAAGTACGACATTGCGCCAAGGCAAAGGTGGCGGTATTTTCGGCGGACTCAAACGCATGATTGCCGGAGAGTCGCTATTTTTAAGTGTATTTCGATCGCCAACACCGGAAAATACCTTGTTTTTAGCACCCAAAATGTTGGGCGATATGCTGCACTATCAAATGGGCAAAAGTGGCTTAGTAGTACAAGCAGGTTCTTATTTAGCTAGCACACCAGATGTTAATATTGACTTGGGTTTTCAAGGCTTCAAATCGATGTTTTCTGGAGAAAGTATTTTCTGGCTAGATATGGGGGGTCAAGGAGATGTACTATTGAGTTCCTTCGGCGCAATTTACGAAGTTCCAGTCAAAGGAGAATACATTGTTGATACAGGTCATATTGTCGCCTTTGAGAAAAGTTTAAAGTTTGAAATTACTAAGCCCCCAGGAAGTAGTTGGGTGAGTGCATTTCTCGGTGGAGAAGGTTTAGTTTGTCGATTTAAAGGTAACGGTCGCCTGTTCTGTCAAACCCACAATACCACAGCATTCGGTCAAGCCGTCGGCAATCGTTTACCTCCCAGGTAGCAAGCGTGGAGACTCGCGATATGCAAAACATAAACGGAGATTGCTTTCATAAAAGGGTGCATCTGGTTTTTGAAGAGGGCGAAGCATGACCGCATATAAGTTATTAATTATAATTTCATATTGATTGCGGTCATGCTTCGCCCCTACAGACATATTTGCCAAACTGAAATACACCCTCATAAAACATCGCATTCATGTAAAGTGTTCCTCGCAACGATCATTCTAACTGAACGTTATTGAGCTATCAACTGCCAACTGTCAACTGTCAACTGCCAACTGCCAACTGTCAACTGTCAACTGTCAACTGTCAACTAACTTATATGCCTAAAAACATCTCATATACAATCGAACATTCTCCATCCTATGCCCAACTAAAACTCAAAATTCCTGCCAACCAAACGGTGTTGGTAGAATCTTCGGGAATGGCAGCAATGGATAGTCACATCACCCTGAAATCAAAAGTCAAAGGAGGTTTGATGAAAGGCCTCACGCGAATGTTAGCAGGTGAGTCTTTGTTTATCAGCGAATTTACTTCGCCGGAACGTTCTGGAATACTTTACGTTTCCCCTGGAGTTCCTGGCGATATTCAACATTATCACCTCGATGGCAATAGCTTGATGCTGCAATCTTCTGCTTTTGTGGCATCGAGTTCTACTGTAGACCTTGATACTAAATTTCAGGGATTAAAAGGTTTCTTTAGTGGCGAATCATTGTTTTTTCTCAAAGCAACTGGACAAGGCGATATCTGGTTTAATTCCTATGGCGCAATTCTGGAAATTCCAGTCAATGGAAGTTATATCGTGGACACCGGTTATATCGTTGCCTTTGAGGATACGCTGAAGTATGATGTTGAAGTCCTGGGCGGACTATCCTGGAAAAATTTGAGAACGGGAATTTTAGGTGGAGAAGGCTTAGTTTGTCGTTTCAGTGGACAGGGGAAACTGTGGATACAGTCTCGCAATCTGTTTCCTCTGATTAATTTTTTAAATCCCTTCCGACCGACAAAGAACAATTAGTTTGGTGCTTTTATATACAGCATATTCCATGTATATTTGGTACACACAATTTTGGGAAATTCCGTGTAAGGTGCGTCGCCATATAATCTGCCACTGCTATTCAATAACTCGTAGCGATGCACCCTACAAACTCACGCAAGTCAATCCAAAATCTAAAATCTAAAATCTAAAATCGAATGACCGATCGCAATCCACCCACAAGCAACAGGCAACTGCTAACCTTATTAGGAATCTTTTTAGCCATAGGATGTTTATTGCTTTGGGGAAGCCTCAAACTGGTAGATGGGCTGATTTTATTAATTCCCCCCGAACTCGAACAGCGTTTGGGGGCGTTAGTTATCCCAGCTTATGAAAGTCTTGCGGAATCTTCTCCAGCACAAGATACCCTCAATCAACTTCTCGATCGCCTGGAAACTAAATTACCTAAACAAAAAAATATCGATCGCAATTATCGCCTACTTTACATTCCCGATGATACTGTAAACGCGCTAGCCTTACCTGGAGATACAATAGTTGTTTATCGGGGTTTAATACAGCAATTGGAATCGGAAAACGAGTTGATGATGATCTTAGGTCATGAGTTGGGTCATTTCGCCCATCGCGATCATTTGCGGGGAATTGGACGGGGATTGGCGTTACAGTTTGTGGTGGCGGTGTTCGTAGGCGATGGAGGTGGGTTGGTGAATGTTGCCGCTGCGATCGCTTCCAATTTAAGCAAAGCCCAATTTTCTCGCAGTCAGGAAGCCCAAGCCGATGAATTTGGCTTACAACTGCTGGTTTCCCATTACGGGCACGCAGCGGGCGCAGCAGACTTTTTCCAGCGATTAGCGCGAAAATCTGGTTTAGATATTGCTTTGTTATCGACTCATCCGGCACCTGGCGATCGCAGTTTAACGTTAACACAAACGATCGCCCAACGCCGCTATCCGATTCAAGAGCGATCGCCTTTACCCGCAACACTCAAAAGCGATCGATAACAATCAGACACTTAATAATTCCCGCTCTCCCTTGATGGGCTAATACAATAGGTATAATATCAGAGTCTAAACGAGCGATCGCAACCTTACACCAATCCACTAAAACTAGAAATACCCTTCAACAGTTGACAGTTGACAGTTGACAGTTGACAGTTTGAGAGCGACCTCTACCTAGAAGGAAGAGGATTGGAGTAATGAATAGTCTGATTTGTATTTCTCCCGAGCAGGCTTGGGGCTTTCAACCAATTATTTATGGTAAAACAAGTTCAGGCAGTATAACATATGGCAGCATCCAAACGCAAAAATTCTGACAACAAAACAACCGACGGTAAACGAGTAGTTTACTCTGAGTTTGGTAACTACGAAAACTCGGCTGCTCTCGAGCGAGGAACCCCGGAAGTTCCCCAGAATCAACAAACTTTGAAAGTAGAAGCATCCCGAAAAGGACGCGGTGGCAAAACAGTTACAGTCATCAGCGGATTTCAAGAAAAACCCGAAACTTTAGCAGATTTAGCCAAGCAGCTAAAAGCCCAATGCGGCACGGGCGGCACAGTTAAGGATAATGAAATTGAAATTCAAGGCGAACACAAGCAAAAGCTACTCGAAATTCTCAAAAAATTGGGCTACAAAGCTAAAATTAGCGGAGGTTAATTGGGTGCATCTGGGTTTTGAAGAGGGCGAAGCATGACCGCATATAACTTATTAGTTATAATCTCATATTTACTGCGGTCATGCTTCGCCCCTACAGATATATTTTCATGCGCCCCAGATGCGCCCGGTTAATTTCTGTTATTCTTCCCTCTTCCCTCTTCCCTCTTCCTTCTTCCCTCTTCCTTCTTCCTTCTTCCCTCTTCCTTCATTTTATGTACACTCGACCCTTAGCCCGTTTGATCGAACAATTGCAGCGCTTGCCCGGAATCGGCCCAAAAAGTGCACAGCGACTCGCTTTACATATTTTAAAGCGACCGGAAGAAGACGTGCAAGCCCTAGCTCAATCATTGATTGATGCCAAAAAACAAGTCGGTTTTTGCAAAGTATGCTTTCACTTATCCGCTGAACCTGTTTGCGAAATTTGCCGCAACACTAACCGGGACGGTTCTACTATTTGTGTTGTGTCAGAATCCCGCGATGTAATCGCCTTAGAAAAAACGCGGGAATACATCGGCAAATATCATGTTGTCGGCGGTGTCATCTCGCCGATGGATGGAATTGGCCCGGAACAATTGAACATTCAGCCATTAGTCCGCCGCGTCAGCCAGCAAAAGATCGCTGAAGTTATTATTGCGATTAGTCCTAGCGTGGAAGGCGAAACTACTACTCTTTATATCGGTCACTTATTAAAGCCTTTTACCAAGGTTACGCGAATAGCTTTTGGTTTGCCGATGGGGGGAGATTTGGAATATGCTGATGAGGTAACTTTGGCTCGTGCTTTGGAAGGAAGGAGGGAATTGGATTAGGTGAATTGAAAGAGAAGAGAAATGAACCGCGAAGACGCTAAGGACACGTTCGGCGAAGCCGTTCCCGAAGGGTAGGAAGATGGGAGAGAAGAAAGTGCGATTGCTTTATTGAGGTTCGCAATGACAATTTTGTAAAAAAGGTTAAACTGAATAAAGTTACTGAGAGTGAAAAATATGACTCAATTCGATCGCCCTTTAAGCTACCCCACAACCCGCAAAGCCGAGCAAACAGACGATTACCACGGCGTCCAAGTATCCGACCCCTACAGGTGGCTGGAAGACCCGGATTCAGAGGAAACTCAAGCCTGGGTGGAAGCTCAAAACGCAGTCACTTTCGGCTACCTCAGCCAAATTCCGGCGCGGGAAAAAATCAAACAGCGCCTGACTAAACTGTGGGATTACGAGAAATACGGCATACCTTTTAAACAGGGCGATCGCTATTTTTACTACAAGAATGACGGTCTGCAAAATCAATCCGTACTCTACACTTTAACATCTCTCGACGGCGAACCAAAAGTATTAATTGACCCGAACACTCTCTCAGAAGACGGAACCGTTGCTCTCGGCGGCATAGCTCTCAGCGAAGACGGCCAACTTATGGCCTACGGTTTGTCAATTTCTGGCTCGGATTGGCAGGAATGGAAAGTTCGCGATGTGGAAACTGGGGAAGATTTATCAGACCATTTAAAATGGCTGAAATTCTCAGGTGCAGCCTGGACTCACGACGGTAAAGGTTTTTTTTACAGCCGCTACGATGAACCCAACGAAAAAACCAAACTCGAAGATGTTAACTATTACCAAAAGCTATTCTATCACAAGCTCGGTACTCCGCAATCTGAAGATGTATTAATTTGCGATCGCCCTGACCAAAAAGAATGGGGATTTAGCGGTGGTGTTACGGAAGACGGCAAGTATTTGATTATATCAGTCTGGCTCGGCACTGACCCGCAAAACCTGATTTTTTACAAGGATTTAACCGCGCCGGAATCAAGCATTGTCGAACTGATTAACAAATTCGAGGCTGAGTACAGTTTCATTGATAACGAAGGCTCATTGTTCTGGTTTCAAACCGACTTGAATGCACCGCTGGGCCGCGTAATTGCGATCGACACTAACAACCCTCCTCCTTCATCCCTAGCGGGCGCTGACACCCCCCTGAATCCCCCCCTTACCAAGGGGGGGTTCACCGAAATCATCCCCGAAGCAGCCGAAACCCTGGGAGGCATTAGCCTTCTCAACAATCAATTTGTCGCTTCTTACCTGAAAGACGCCTACACTCAGATTAAAATCTTCAACTTAGATGGCTCTTTTGCGCGAGAAGTAGCCTTGCCGGGAATTGGTTCGGCAGGAGGTTTTGGCGGCAAGCGGCACGACACCGAAACCTTTTATGCTTACACCAGCTTCACGACTCCGAACACAATCTACCGTTACAATATGCTGACTGATGAAAGTAGCATTTATCGGCAGCCAAAGGTTGATTTTAATCCAGAGGATTACGAGACAAAACAAATATTTTATCCCAGCAAAGACGGTACGCAAGTACCGATGTTTGTCACGCACAAAAAAGGCTTGCAGCTAGATGGCAATAACCCCACTTACCTGTATGGTTATGGTGGTTTTTCTATCTCGCTGACTCCAAGTTTTTCTCTTAGCAGGCTGGTTTGGTTGGAAATGGGCGGAGTTTATGTGACAGCTTGTTTGCGGGGTGGTGGCGAGTACGGCGAATCGTGGCACCAAGCTGGGACAAAGTTGAAAAAGCAAAATGTGTTTGATGACTTTATCAGCGCTGCGGAATGGTTGATCGAGAATAAGTATACCAAACCTGCTAAATTGGCGATCGCAGGTGGTAGCAACGGCGGCTTATTGGTGGGGGCTTGCATGACTCAGCGGCCAGAATTGTTCGGTGCAGCATTGCCCGCCGTCGGCGTCCTAGATATGTTGCGCTTCCATAAGTTTACCATTGGTCATGCTTGGGTTCCTGAATATGGTTCGTCGGACAATCCCGCAGAGTTTCCCACAATTCACGCCTATTCTCCGCTGCACAATCTGAAAGCGGGAACTGCTTATCCGGCGACAATGATTACAACTGCGGATCATGACGATAGAGTGGTTCCAGCCCACAGTTTCAAGTTTGCTTCGGCTTTGCAAGCAACGCACGCAGGCGAAAAACCGGTGTTAATTCGCATCGAAACAAAAGCGGGACATGGGGGTGGCAAACCTACCGCTAAAGTCATTGAAGAATTGGCAGATGAATGGGCTTTTTTGGTGCGCGAACTCGATATTAACGTTTAACCAGCGCGGGATTGGGTGCGCCTATTCCCTAGGCGCGCACCCGCACTCCTCTCTTCAACTGCTGGTGAACACCACTTACCTGATGGTATGATCTGACACATCTTTTGCTGCTAACCTGATGTTCAATGTGGAAATTGTGCGATCGTTTCATGGCCTGTGGCTGCGGACAACCGATCGCTACAGCATAAATTAGTGTAACTTGTCAACTCCCACTTGTCTTAATTTGCCTGACATTCTGTAACTTTTTGTATGGTTTAGCCTTGGTTCTGAGCTTTTTAGAGATGAAACCCTATTAAGTAAAGTTCGTGGCAATGTCAACTCCCACAAGTAGTAAATCCAAGCTACAATCAAAAAATTTTCTAATTCTCGGAAATGTTTTTTTCAGTGGATTTACGGTCAAGATTTCAGAAAAAATTACACTCCCAACTGTACTGAGAAGCATCCCGTTACCGGAATCACTGCCTTTTTGTCAGCAATACGTAAGTAAGTGCCGATCGCAATCTCAAGGTTATGGGATTAATTTCTTTTCAAGAAAAATACTTGAGTGGCGCAATCAAAACCAGATAATGCTTGCATATCTAAGGGTGTAGTGATTTATTACCTAGGTTAATGCGCGAAGCTGATACAGCATTGTCTATCCAATCCTTCCCTCACATCTTAACTTCAACAAAACACGTAAGTGTTTAATTTATTTCGTAAATATAATTTACAGTAAATTTATATTTCCGTGTATATCGAATGTTCTCAAAGGGGGTAGTTTAAAACTAAGTAACTAAATCAGCGAACTATGAAAACGAGCCCCAATACGTCGAATGTGTCAGCCGTAAAAATACGCAAATCTACTAATATTACCACTACCAACAACTTATTTTTTAAGCCAGCAAACTCTACAGCGTATCTAGAATCGAAAACATATCTAGTCGTTGTTGACTCCCGAGTAGAAAACTACGAGGAATTGATCCGTGGAGTCAAACCCGGAAGCGAAGTATTGGTGCTCGATCCAACCAGAGATGCGATCGCACAAATCACCGAATTTTTGGGGCATTACCACAGCATCAACAGCCTGCACGTAGTTTCTCACGGCCGAGAAGCAGCAGTCGCGATCGGTCGGACAGAACTGAATATTGATAACCTAGAAAACCCGGTAGCATTTTACTTTATGGATGTAACGTAGCTGTCGGCGAATCGGGCATTAAATTCATACAAAAACTCAGCGAATTAACTGGAGCAAATATTGCTGCTTCTAACAACTTAACTGGGAGTGCAGCACTAGGCGGCGACTGGGAATTAGAAATTACCACAGGACAAATCGATGCCGAACTAGCCTTTAAACCAGAAGTCTTAAAAACCTACAATCATGTCCTCGGAACATTAGTTACCGAAAGCTTTCAAAATCCCACAGCATTAGGGCCTTGGATCTACGGAACTAGCGGCGGTGCAATTCAACCGGGATTAACCTCAGGTAGCGGCCCCGGCATCATTCCCAGTTTAGGGCTGGGCGATCCTCCGGGCAGTGGCGCTTTAAGATTAACATCGAATGCGAACAACCAAGCAGCTTTTGTCATCTACAACAACCCAATTTCTTCGACTGACGGCATCAGAGTTGCCTTTGATTTATTTGCCTATGACGGCACCGGTGCCGACGGCATTAGTTTCTTCTTAATTGACGGGGCTGCTACACCAACTCAAGCAGGTGGATTCGGCGGTTCTCTCGGTTATGCTCCCAACAACAGTTCTGGTATACCGGGGATTGTCGGAGGTTATTTAGGTGTTGGATTTGACGAATATGGCAATTTTTCAGATCCGAGTGAAGGGCGTTTAGGTGGCCCGGGATCGATACCTGATGCGGTAGGAATTAGAGGCAGCCAAACCGGAGGATATCAGTTTTTAACTAACAATGTAATTCCCGGCGGCATAGATAATCCTACCGTTACCGATCGCACTCTTGCCAGAAAAAGAGTTCAAATTACTTTACAACCGTCTACTCCCACAATACCCAGCCGTTTTTTCGTTAACATCGACTTAAACGGCGACAACTTATTTAACGGCCCGGGCGAAAGTGCGATCGACATCCCAAATTTGGCGGCTGTAAATGGCACAATTCCGCCGACTTTCAAATTTGGTTTTGCTAGTTCGACAGGGGCAGTGACCAACATTCACGAAATTCGCAATCTCAGCGTTGAAACTGTCACAGCACCTACCATCTCAGCCGATATTGCCACGGTTAAAACTGGCCCCGCATTTGCCCTACCCAACAGCAGTATTACTTACACCATTACGTCCACCAATAACGGGCCCAACGACGCTACCAACGTCCTGATTCAAGATCCCCTGCCTCCGGGCTTAACTTTCAGCAGCGCCGATAATGGTGGGATTTTCAACCCGACAACGCGGAGTGTCAGTTGGCCAGTGATTTCGACTCTGGCTAACGGTGCCAGCGTTACCCGCAGTATTACCGTGACTGCACCTGCCACAATCGGATCGGTAACTAACCTGGCATTTAGCAGCAGCAGCACTTTCGATCCCAACCTGATTAACAACACCGGTGAAGGGATAGTATCTCAAGCTACAACTGCGATCGTTCCGGCTACAGCCGACATCATCACCTCAAAAACAGGCCCGACAACAGCCGTGGCTGGATCGACGGTCACCTATACAATTACCTCACAAAACAGCGGGCCGAGCAGCGCTACCAATGTGACGGTAACAGACGCTTTGCCCGCAGGCTTAACTGGAGTGACAGCCTCCGACGGGGGCAGTTACAATCCTGCCACAGGTGTTGTCACTTTCCCGGCGATCGCAACTTTGGGCATCGGTGCGGCTAACGCCGTCAGCCGCACAGTCAGCTTCAGTACCCCAAATACCGGCACTGTCATCGACATTGCCAGGAGTACAGCCGAAACTCCCGATCCCAATAGTGCCAACAACAACGGCACGGCTGCGATCGCTCAAGTCAGCACCACGATAACGAGCAGCGCCGACGTAGTTACCACCAAAGCAGGCCCGGCATCTGTCACGCCCGGAGCCACTGCCACTTATACGATCACCGCCCAAAACGTCGGCCCTTCGGCAGCCGCCAACGTTTCCATCACCGATACCCTGCCTGTGGGCTTAACCGGAGTGACAGCCTCCAACGGTGGCACTTACAACCCAGCCACAGGTATTGTCACCTGGACGGCGATCGCAAGTTTGGCAAGCGGGGCAGCCAACGCCGTCACCCGCACAGTCAGCATTGTTGCTCCTGCCAGCGGCACAGTCGCCAACACCGCCAGAAGCACCTCCGACACCGCCGATCCCAATACTGCCAACAACAACGGCACGGCTGCAAACGCGCAAGTCACCACCACGATCACTCCCAGCGCCGACGTAGTTACCACCAAAGCAGGCCCGGCATCGATCGCGCCGGGAGCCACTGCCACTTATACCATCACCGCCCAAAACGCCGGCCCTTCCAGCGCCACCAACGTCGTCATCACCGATACTCTGCCTCTGGGGTTAACGGGAGTGACAGCTTCCAACGGTGGCAGTTACAACCCTGCCACAGGTGTTGTCACTTGGACGGCGATCGCAAGTTTGGCAAGCGGGGCAGCCAACGCCATCACCCGCACTGTCAGCGTTGTTGCTCCTGCCACTGGCAGCGTTGTCAACACTGCCAGAAGCACTGCCGCCACCGCCGATCCTAACAGTGACAACAACAACGGTACGGCTGCGAACGCTCAAGTGACAACTGCGATCGTTGCCGCGAACCAACCTCCGGTAGCCAATAACGCCAACAGCGCGATCGCACCCAGCAGCACCGTTTTACTGACCGGATTGGGAGGCACAGATCCCGACGGGACGATCGCCTCCTTCACCATCAACACCCTACCGCCAGCAGCCCAAGGAACCTTGTTTCTGGGCAATCCCGCGTCTGGGGGAATTGCCGTCACAGCGGGTCAAACTCTCACACCCGCTCAAATCAATCAATTATTTTTCCAAGCGACCAACTCCTTTGCCGGAGCGAACTTCACCTACAGCGCTACCGACAATCAAGGCCTCACCAGTCCCGGCACCGCTACCGTCTCTGCGGTACTGCCGACACCCAACAAACCTCCTGTAGCCAACAACGCCAACATCAGCCTACCTCCGAACAGCACAGCCAACATTGTCGGACTCGGAGCAACCGACCCCGACGGAACGATCGCCTCCTACACAATCAACACCCTGCCGACAGTCGCTCAAGGGGTGCTATTTTTAGGCAATCCCGCCTCTGGGGGAATTGCCGTCACCGCAGGTCAAATTCTCACGCCCGCTCAAATCAATCAATTATTTTTCCAATCTACAGGCACTTTTACCGCAGCCAACTTCAGCTACAGCGCCACCGACAATCAAGGCGCTACCACCCCCGCCAGCGCTAGCGTTGCCGCCGCCATTCCAGTACCATCGCCAACACCCGCACCGGTCAACAAACCTCCGGTTGCCAATCCTGTCAACAGCAGCCAGCAGCCCAGCAGCACCGCTTTATTGACCGGATTGGGAGGCACGGACTCCGACGGGACGATCGCCTCTTTTACGATTAACACCGTGCCACCTGTCTCTCAAGGGCAGCTATTTTTAGGCAATCCCGCCAGCGGAGGCGTAGCGGTGACACCCGGCCAAGTTCTGACTCCGGCACAGATTCAGCAACTATTTTTGCAAGCCACAGGCAACTTTACGGGAACCAACTTCAGCTATACCGCCACCGACAACGGCGGTGCCACCAATGCTGCTACCGCAACTGTAGCGGCAATCCCTCTGCCAGTGCCGACACCAACTCCTGCACCGGTGCCGACACCAACTCCTGCGCCAGTGCCAACACCGACTCCTGCGCCAGTGCCAACACCGACTCCTGCACCGGTGCCAACACCAACTCCTGCACCAGTGCCGCCTCCCAACCAGCCGCCAGTTGCCACAAATGTCAACTTCACTGTTCCCCCCAACACCAGCCCGCGAGTTCCGGGATTGGGAGGAACTGACCCCGACGGGACGATCGTCTCTTTCACCATCAACAGCCTGCCCCCAGCAGACCAAGGACAGGTATTTTTAGGAGATCCGGCCAACGGAGGCGTTCGACTCACACCCGGTCAAGTTCTGACTCCGGCACAGATTCAGCAAATATATTTCCAAACGACGGGCAGCTTTACGGGAGCCAATTTTACCTACAGCGCCACCGACAATCAAGGCGCCACCAGTCCCGCCAATGCTACAGTTACCGCTTTGGTTCCGGTGCCGAACCAACCGCCAGTTGCCACAAATGTCAACTTCAGCACTCCGCCCAACAGTAGCAGGTTAGTCACGGGATTGGGCGGAACCGACCCCGACGGATCGATCGCCTCTTACACCATCAATACTTTGCCCCCAGCAGACCAAGGAGTCCTATTTTTAGGAGATCCCGCCAACGGAGGCGTTCGCGTCACAGCCGGCCAAGTTCTGACTCCCGCACAGCTTCAGCAAATATTTTTGCAAACGACGGCCAACTTTACAGGAGCGAATTTTAACTACAGCGCTACGGACGATCGCGGTGCTACCAGTCCCGCTAATGCTACAGTTGCTGCCATAGCTCCAGCTCCGGCACCGACTCCAACTCCGACTCCGACTCCGGCGCCAATTGTTCTCAACCAACCTCCAGTTGGCATAAATGTCAACTTCAACATTCCGCCCAACAACAGCGTGCGGGTTCCAGGATTGGGAGGAATTGACCCCGACGGGACGATCGCCTCTTTCACAATCAACACTTTGCCACCGGCGAACCAAGGAACACTGTTTTTAGGAGATCCTGCTAACGGTGGGATAGCGATCGCACCCGGTGAAATTCTCACTCCCGGACAGATTCAGCAACTGTTTTTCCAAACGACGGGCGAATTTACGGGAGCCAATTTCACCTACAGCGCCACCGACAACGGCGGCCTGATTAGTCCCGGCACCGCTACTGTTGCTGCGATTCGCCCGACGACCAACTTACCGCCATTGGTGAACAATGCTAACTTCAGTATTGCTCCCAGTGGCAGCGCCCAGGTTCCGGGATTGGGAGGCAGCGATCCCGACGGGTCGATCGCCTCTTACACGATCGACACCCTGCCCCCAGCCAACCAAGGAGTTCTATTTTTAGGAGATCCAGCCAACGGCGGCGTTCGCGTCACACCCGGCCAAGTTCTAACTCCGGCACAAATTGAGCAATTATTTTTCCAAACCACAGGAAGTTTTACGGGAGCCACTTTCAGCTACAGCGCTACAGACGATCGCGGCGGCATTAGTCCCGCTACCGCTACTGTCGCTGCAATCTTGGGGCTGGTGGCGCCAACACCAACCCCAATATCAAATCCGATCGCCGAACCAGATACCGACTGTCTGTGCGAACCCATTGTAGAAAAACCAGGAATTAACTTTGCACCGCCGCCACCAGCGCCCGGAGTTCGATTTGTCCGGCCAATTTCGCAACTGGGAGAGGGACAAACCACCAAAGGTACAGACGGCAATGACTCGATCGCAGACAACAAAGGCAACCAAAAAATCATCGGTTTAAAAGGGAACGACCTGATTTTAGGCAAAGACGGCGCCGACGAAATTTACGGCAATGAAGGCAATGACAGGATTTTTGCGGACACTGACACGGATATTGCTTACGGCGGCGAGGGCAACGATATCATCCATGCCGGCAAGCAGAACGACTGGATTGCAGGCGACTTAGGCTCTGACACCCTGTTTGGAGATGAAGGTGCCGATACGATTTTGGGAGATAACGGCCGCGATAACTCTAGCAGCGCTGCGGACGATCGCGATTTGATCTTCGGAGGTAACGGCGCAGACATCATTAACGGCAACGAAGGCGACGATACCATCCATGCCGGCAAAGGTAACGATCTTGCCCTTGGAGGCAAAGAAAATGACATCATTTCGGGCCAAATCGGCTCCGATACGTTGATTGGGGGCACCGGCAATGACACCTTGTTTGGCGGTTTCAACGGCAACACAGACTTCGATTCCCAGGGACGCGACTTGCTCTATGGAGGCGACGGCAACGACTTCCTCAGCGGCCAAGAAGCCAACGATACCCTGGTTGCAGGCAAAGGTAACGATCGCGCTTACGGAGGTAAAGGCAATGACCTGATCTACGGTCAATTAGGCTCTGATACCCTCTACGGCGGCGCAGGCAACGATACTCTGCTAGGCGACAAAGGCGGTTCCAACTCAGTTAACGGTGCTAGCGAAGGAGATTTAATCTTTGGCGACACCGGCAACGACATCATCGCCGGTGGCAACGGCAATGACACCGTGCAAGCAGGCAAAGGCAATGATTGCGTTTGGGGTGGCAAAGAGAATGACTTGATTTGGGGCGAATTAGGCTCCGATACCCTTGTCGGCGACAGTGGCGATGACACGATATACGGTGGCGCTCGCAGTCGAGTTCAAGATGTCAACGGCCAGGACTTGATCTTTGGCAACATTGGTGCTGACGTACTCTTCGGCGACGAAGCTGACGATACCATCAGTGGCGGTGAAGGCGATGACAGCATTTACGGCGGTAAAAATAACGACCTCATTCACGGAGATCTTGGCAACGACAAGATTTACGGCGGTGACGGCAGCGATGAGCTCTGCGGTGGCGAGGGCAACGATACCATTTATGGCGATCGCTCCGATAACCGGGCTGTCTCGGTGGGCGCAAACGACCAGCAAGACTGCATCAATGGCGATGCTGGCGATGATTTGCTCTACGGCAATGAAGGGGAAGATACCCTGAATGGAGATGCTGGCACCGATACCCTAATTGGCGGTAAGGATAACGACTTGCTCAATGGGGGTGATGGTGATGACTGGCTGTTTGGTGGCTTGGGCGACGATACTTTAATCGGAGGTATTGGGAGCGATCGATTTGTCTTGGGTGCTGACAGTGGTACTGATACTGCGATCGGCTTCGAGGCCGGTGTCGATAAGTTTGTTTTGACTGGCGGCCTGAGTTTCCAGCAGTTGCAATTGAGCACCACTCCTGACGGTACGTTGCTGCGAGTCGCAGGAACCGATCGGGTTTTAGCGAATCTGGTGGGGATTAATGGGGCGATCGGCTCCTCGGATTTCCTGTCATCAATTATCTTGCCTTCTTAGGGTTATAATTCAATACGGTTTACTTAAGAAAAATCTGACTTGCCCAAAATGGCTATATTGCCAGAAAATCGTCAGATAAAATTCATCAAAAGCATTAAGTAAACCGTATTGAAATACAATCCACTCCATCAAGAGAAGAGTTTTGAACCGTATTGGGGCGCTTTTGGCGCAGAGGCAAGAGTATTGCGAAAGTTTTGGAAAAAAACCTTTTATCCCTCCCCTCTCTGTGTTCTCTGTGTTCTCTGCGGTAAAATCTTCTTAATATCTACTTCACCTCTTTATAATCCAAAAATCGTCAGATAAAATTCATCAAAAGCGTTAAGTAAACCGTATTGGGTTATAATTGGTCGCGAAATTACCCTCTTCTCATAAGAAAACGCCACAGCAACTTACAATTTCTGTGGCGTTTCGATAATTTTCAATAATCTAAAACTCGACTGTAGCAAGGTTTGTAGTAAGGACTTTAGTCCTTCTTGAATGTGGGCTAATGTCCTCACTACAAACCAAATTCGATCTGATAGAACTCAGAAGTTTACTTGCACATGATCAAGTTTCCAGCCGAGATGAATCCCGGAACAGGGGCTGAAATCTCAACCCAATTGCGGTCTTCTCCATTCTTATCTTTGACTAACTGGAAATTCGGCACAAGCGTTACTTGACCGTTAGCGGGTACGCCGCCTTTAACTGTCGCAGTCTTTGAAGGCTCCGCACGAATAGCTAAACCTTTCGGTGCTACGCGAGGTTCTACTTGGCGGCACAGGCTGACGGGGCCCGTTGTTGGTGCTGGTGTTGGTGCTGGTGTTGGCGCAGGTGCTGGCGCAGGTGCTGGTGCTGGTGTTGGCGCAGGTGCAGGTGCTGGTGCTGGTGCAGGTGCTGGTGCTGGTGCTGGACTTGGGGAAGGTGCTGGTGCAGGTGCTGGTGCAGGTGCTGGCGCTGGCGCTGGCGCTGGTGCTGGCGCTGGCGCAGGTGCAGGTGCAGGTGCAGGCGCAGGTGCTGGTGCTGGTGCTGGTGCTGGACTTGGGGAAGGAGCTTGACTAATTGTGCACGAAGCTAAATTAGCCTCGTTGTTCGGGTATCCGGTAGCTATATACCCTTTTACGGGAGCGGTAATTTGAATCCAGAGGCGGCCGTCGGAGGCTTTAACAGAAGTAGCGCCTTGGAACAGCGTTACCTGAGTATTCATGGCTACACCGCCAACTCTCACGGATTTGGGGTCTGGGCTCTGGCGAACTGTCAAACCTTCTTTGGGAGTTACTTTGCGGCAAAGCGTGTCAGCTTGGGCGATTTGAAAAGTAGCGCTGTCTTCAAAGGAAATTTTTTCAGCATCCTGACTGGTAGTGGATGCTGGTGAGGTGGCAACACCGATCGCAGTCGCCTGCACACTTCCGGCTACAATGGCGATCGCGCCCAGCAATGCAGCGGGTTTGTTCCAGCAATTCAAGTTTTTCATCCGTTCAACTCCTCAATCTAATCAAAACCATTATCTTTATTGCTGGTCAATATAGCAAAAAAAGCGATTTGTCTTCCAGAAAAATACTGTCTATAACAGAATACTGCCTGCAAGTCAATTTTTATTTGTATAAATTAATGCAGCGTAAGATTTAAGCGAGGAAAAATTAAGCTGCTGCACCTGTAAATTGCTCGTTATGGTAGAACCCGAGAAGGCGAGAGGGAGAGAGGGAGAGGGGGAGAGGGGAAGAGTCAACCGTCTACAGTTCACATGTGTGGCAGGCGATCGCACTTTACCTTAAAATTACCGCAAAGAGCGCCAATCGCTAGCATTAGTTGAAGTCCCCTAATCGCGGCTGTGGAGTCAATTTTTGAATAGCAAATAACAAATCTAAAATAGAGTGTTGAATCCCCAAATCTCGGCTGTGGAGTCAAATCTCAAATCTCAAATCGACTGACGTTTTTTGCTTCAATCTATCAAAAGACGGATTTTTTCTAAGAAGTGGGCGCAGGATAACCTCTATCTGGAGAATGGTTTAGCCGATCGCGCCAATCGAGTACAAATAGGATGTTATATCTCATTTTGTACTCTATGAAACTGAATTATTTTACCAAACGGCTTTCGACTCTCGGGCGCTATCTGGCTGCAACTGTGCTTTGCGTGTCAGCGATGGCATTTGCTTGGCAGGGTGCATTTTTCTCGAACACCGCAGCAATGGCCTCTCTTGCTGTAAGCTCGATCGCAGCAGCAGATATAGGCGATAAAGTTCAAGACAAAGCCAGCACAGATGCCGGAAGAGCCAAGAACTTCATCCGAGATACAGAAGAGAAGGTGAAGGAAACAGCCAAGACAAATGCTGCTAAAGTCGATCGAGCATCAGAAGATGGTAGTGTAGTCGAGCGCAAAGCCAAGAAAGATGCAGCTACAATTGAGAAAAGAGCAGAAGAAGATTCAGCTCGCACACAGAAAGCAGTAGATAACACAAAGAATGCTGTGGAGCGCGCTGTTGACAGTATCAAAGGTGCTTTTAGCAAGTAGAAAATAAATCATACTCAGTAGGTTTGTAGTGAGGACTTTAGTCCTTCTTTTCCCGAGGACTTTAGTCCTCACTACAAACCAAGCTTACGGCGCTCGCTCTCTTCGGACAGGATATTAGGTTTTTTCGCCTTGTCAGGTCGATCGAAACTCAAAACATCGATCTACATTAACCAAAACCCCTACAGTCAGAGTAAAACCCAGGGCGGTTTTATTGTCGTCAGACAAATTAGGTACGTTGTTGCGCTTCAGCGCTCTTTCTAATATTAGCTAAAGAGCGCTGAAGCGCAACAACGTACCTTCAGAGTAAAACCGACCTCAAGCCACTACTTAAAACTGCCGCAAAAATCGTAAATCGCTAGCATAAACCCGGCGAATGTCATCAATTTCATAAAGTACCATAGCGAACCGCTCCACCCCAAAACCGGCTGCAAATCCAGTATACTTTTCTGGATCTAAACCGACTCCTTTAAGAACATTAGGATCTACTACACCGCAGCCCAAAACTTCCAGCCATTTGCCGTTCCACTGCAAATCAACTTCAGCAGAAGGTTCTGTAAACGGAAAGTAACTCGTGCGGAAACGAATCGGCAAATCTTGCCCGAACATTTGTCGCAAAAACTCTTTAATTGTGCCTTTCAAGTCAGTAAATGTCAGATTTTCACCAATAGCTAAAAGTTCAATTTGGTGGAAAACTGCCGCGTGAGTAGCATCAACAGTATCGCGGCGATAAACGCGGCCGGGAGAGACAATCCGAATCGGCGGTTTGTGCTGTTCCATGTAGCGAATTTGCACGGATGATGTCTGAGTCCGCAGCAAGTCGCCACCTGGCAGGTAAAATGTATCTTGCATATCCCGCGCCGGGTGGTCGGGCGGAGTGTTGAGCGCCTCGAAGTTGTAATAATCTGTTTCCATTTCCGGGCCGTTGGCGACGGTGTAGCCGAGGCCGACAAAAATATCGAGAGCGCGGTCTATGACGGCGTTTAAGGGGTGAATTCGACCTTGAGGGCGAAAAATCCCCGGCATGGTAACATCAAGGGTTTCTGAGGCTAATTTGAGTTCTATTTGGGCGGTTTGGAGAGCGGCGCGCTTGTCTTCTAAGTCGGCTTGTAGGGCTTCTTTTACGGTATTGGCGATCGCGCCTACTTTGGGCCGCTGATCTGCCGACAGTTTGCCCATCATGCCTAAAATTTGAGAGAGTTGGCCTTTTTTGCCTAGGTAGCCAAGGCGTAACTGTTCGAGTTGTTCGAGGGTATTCGCACTTGCGATCGCACTTTTGGACTCTTGGCCCAGGGTTTCTAGTTGAGTTTCAATGTCGCTGAGCTGGACAGTCATTTTGATTTTAGATTTTAGGTTTTAGATTTTAGATTGATGGCGATTTTGGGCCAAGCTGAGTTTAGCGCAATTTTGGTGTGGCTGACTTGTAGATTTTAGATTGATCGCTGGGGAGCATCTCATTTTTGTTTGCAAAAAACATTTCTTTTTACAACAGTGCTGTCCCCGCTCGCTTGGTTCTATAAGCAAGCGAGCGGGGACAGCACTGTTAAAAGCAAAACTGAGATGCACCCGGTGGCTGCTTAATGCGTAATAGGTAATAGATAATTGCAAGTAAAACCGATCGCCCTACTTGAATCTAGTTTAAGATTATTCTCAGGCCTCTAAAAATTTCAATGAAACTTTTAATTAGCAACGACGACGGCATCTTTGCACAAGGCATCCGCAGCCTCGCCAACGCTCTCGCCACCGCAGGCCACTCTGTGAGCGTAGTTTGTCCCGACAGAGAGCGCTCCGCTACCGGACACGGCCTTACACTGCACCAACCCATCCGCGCCGAAATTGTCGAATCTGTTTTTGACCCCGCCGTCAAAGCTTGGGCTTGTTCGGGTACTCCCGCCGACTGCGTTAAACTAGCTTTGTGGGCTTTACTTGACAAACCGCCCGATTTTGTCCTTGCTGGCGTCAACCACGGGCCGAATTTAGGCACGGACATCATCTGTTCGGGGACGGTTTCGGCTGCGATGGAAGGAATTATGGAAGGCATTCCCAGCATTGCTTTCAGCCTCGCCAGCTATACTTCGCAGGAATTTGGGCCGGCGGTGGATTTCGCTGTCACCTTGCTACGACAGTTGGAAAAACAGCCAATGCCAAAACCGACACTGTTGAATGTCAACATACCAGCAGTCTCACAAGCAGAAATTACCGGAGTTGCGATCGCCCGTCAAGGCATTCGCCGCTATTTCGACATATTTCAAAAGCGCACCGATCCGCGCGGCAAAACTTATTATTGGCTGGCTGGGGAATTGTTAGAAGATGTGGAAGAAACCTCCGAATCGGCAGTTTGGCATGATATTCCTACAGACGTACAAGCTATTCGCGACAATAAAATTACCGTTACTCCGCTGCAATACAATCTCACCTGTGTTCCCGATTTGCACTCGTTACGAGATTGGCAATTTGAAAGTTTTCCCAAGCAGTGAGCTCCGATCGACCCGATCGCCGCTGTAAACTAGGAATTAAGGATAAAGTGCCTATGAAGGTATATGCCCTAGGCGTTAACGCAGGCTCTCAATTGGTTGTTGGTTTTTTACTCAAGAAAAGCAGTTATGAACGCTCCCACCTATAACACTCATTCTGTCACTTGCCCGATTTGCAACCGTTCCAGCGTCGTGGGCCCAGTCGGAATGGTCAGCGGACTATTCACCTGTCCCCACTGCCATTCTCATATGGTAATTAGCTGGAGCGGCCATTTTGTCCGCGATCCTTTTAGTCTCAAACAACTGACGGTGGGAAAGATGCTCAGGCGCGAGAGCAGGCCGTTAGCTCGCCTTCAGCGGGACTTTGGGCTGGGCAAGCATTTTCCGTTACTGGCAATTTTGGGAAGCGTGGTATTTTTGGGATGTGCGATCGCAGCTACAGAACAATCGCTACCCCGACAGAGTTCATTTCAAGGATTTTTAGAGTGGGTGAGCGGAACTGGCAATTCCCAAGATGTCTCACCTTAACATTTCAACATAAATTGTGACAGATATTACTGGTAAATATCTATTCCGTTAGGTAGAGATAACGAGAGAATACTTACGCATTCCGACTGCTGGAAACCGGGTTTTTAGGGTTTTGATTGGCTGTAACGAAGTTTTTTTGTGAAAAACCCGGTTTCTGATTAGGTGTGCCTCAGTTCTAGCATTTTCAACTTATACCAATTCCCAGGAGTAGGGCTACTTTTAAGAATTGTTCAACAGTTGACAGTTGACAGTTGACAGTTGACAGTTTGAGAGCGACCTCTACCTAGAAGGAAGAGGATTGGAGTAATGAATAGTCTGATTTTAATTTCTTCCTCACTCGCTTTCTTGCTTTCAACCAATTCTTTCTGGTAATTTTTCGTTAGTTTCATCTACTTATACTCAGGCTGCGGACTGAAGTCCGCACTACGAACGAATCTTACTGCGGTTAATTGAGCCGGCACGAGATGATTTAATAAATCTTGGATTGATAAATTAACCGCAGATATAGGTAGATAAACGCAGATAAACGCAGATAATTTCAAGAGAGGAGAGTGCATGAATACAATCTTTTTAACTGAGCAATTAATTGAGAAATTCCGCAATTTTTCTAACCGCTGCTTCCAAAATTTCAGGTGACTCAACTAAGGCAAATCGCACGTAGCCTTCTCCTGATTTCCCGAAACCGGCGCCGGGGGATGCTGCGACTCCTGTACTCTGTACTAGCTGAGTGCAAAATTTCACCGAATCCGACGCCCAAGGTGCTGGTAGTTTCGCCCAAACGTACATGGTGGCGGGGGGTACGGGCACTTCCCAGCCGATCGCCCTTAGCGCATTTACAAAGGTATCCCGGCGTTTTCTGAAGGTTTCGACGCTGGTGGTGACGCTATCTTGGGGGCCCGTTAATGCCGCGCTGGCTCCGTTCAAAATCCCTAGATATTGGTTGAAGTCTACGGCGGCTTTTACTTGTCGCAGGGCTGTAATTAGTTCGGGATTGCCGATCGCATATCCAACTCGAAAGCCTCCCATATTGTAGGATTTTGATAGCGTGAAAAACTCGATCGCCACACTCTTATCTCGATCGGCTTGAAAAATCGACGGCGCCATCAATTTACGAAATTCCTGGATATCGGAGGGCGGGCGCGCACCATCCACCGCCCCTACGGAATCGTCAAACACCAAATCCACATAGGGGAAATCGTGAACTAAAACGAGCTCGTGTTGGCGACAAAAATTCACTGCTTTCTCAAAAAATGCCAGCGGGGCGATCGCAGTTGTAGGATTGTGAGGATAGCTCAAAACCATCATCTTCGACTGAGCCAAAACAGGCATCGGAATATCTTCAAAAACAGGCAAAAACTGATTTTCTGCTAATATTGGCATCGGGTAAATTTGACCGCCCGCCAAATACACACCTCCCGCGTGGGAAGGATAGCCCGGATCGAGCAGCAAAGCAAAATCTCCGGGGTTGAGCACAGCTAAAGGCATATGCGCGGTGCCTTCTTGGGAACCAATTAGCGGCAGCACTTCTGTTTCTGGATCGACTGAAATCCCAAATTTTTGCTCGTACCAGGAAGCTGCTGCTTCCCGGAAAGAGCGGGTTCCGTTAAACAGTAAATAGCCGTGGGTGCTAGGATCTGATAGGGAATTGGCGATCGCATCTGTAATGTGAGCAGCCGCAGGCAAATCGGAAGAACCCAGAGACAAGTCGATCGCATTTTGTCCGGCGGCTCTTGCTAGAGCTTTTGCCCGATCCATATCGGCAAATACATTAAATTTTAGGGGTTGTAAACGTTTGGCAAATTGCATATTTTTTGTATTTTTCTTGATATTAATCAATCATTTAAAATTGCTAAAAACTGATTATTTTTGATGTTTTTCAGACATTTTTTTTTAACCGCAGAGAGCGCAGAGGGCGCAGAGGAAGAGAGAGATTGAAGAGAAAGGAGAGATGTTGAAAATTTATTGGGGATGGATCTAGTTGTGGGTGGGGAGTTGGAAACTCCCGAATCATTTCAAAATTTTATAAGTGACCTTCTAGCAAACCGAGCAATGTTTGTTTGGTAATAGCTCCTTCGTGGGAAAGGACTACTTCGCCATTTTTAAATAGTCTGAGTGCTGGGACTCCTTCTACTTTATACTGCTTGACAGTATTAGGATTGGGGTCAATTTCCATTTTAACCACTTTTAGGTCGCTGTAGTTGGCAGCCATCCAGTCGATCGAGGGCGCGATGAGTTTGCAAGGCCCGCACCAAGATGCCCAAAAATAGGCAAGCACTGGTTGCTCTGCTTTCAGGACTTCTGTTTCAAATTTTTCGTCGTTAATGACAATTACACTGTTGCTCATGGTTGTACGATGATTTTTCCTGATTATTTTTAAAGCACGGGCGGGCGTTAAACTTGCACCAAATTAAAAGACAGGCACAAAAAACTGTTTCTAATTTTAAAACATCCTGCGAACTTATTGAGTATAAACTCAGGAATGGGGGCTAATGGCTAATTCTGTATGGCGTTTAATTCCGCTGCTGTCGGCGTCTGGTAGGGTGCAGATGGCGATCGACAAATGGCTGTTAGAAAAGCATCTAGCGGGGGAAAATCCGCCAACTCTGCGATTTTACACCTGGGCACCGACGGCGATTTCCTTGGGCTACCACCAGCAGCGCTGGCCGGAATTTTGGCAGCAGCTATCTTGGGAGGGACAGCCTCTGGAGTTGGTGAGACGCCCTAGCGGTGGGCGCGCTGTGCTCCACCAAGGGGATTTGACTTATGCAGTTGTGGCGTCGGGATTTGAGAGCAGCCGCTTGAAAGCTTATCACACTATATGCGAGTTTTTGATTGAAGGTTGGCGGGCGATCGGTGTGGATTTGCACTACGGGGAAGCTGGGCGCGGTTACATTCACAATCCCAATTGTTTTGGTACGGCGACGGGTGCGGATTTGGTGACGGTTGATGGCTGCAAGTTAATTGGTAGCGCGCAATTGCGCCGTGGTGATGCTATTTTGCAGCATGGTTCGATGCGTTTGCAGCCGGATATTGGTTTGTTTTCTCAGGTTTTTGGGGAGGAATTAATTCCTGTGAAATTACCTCTATCTGAAGGGAGAGATGATTTGATTGCAACTGTAATTGATGCTTTGAGTGCGGCGGCTTGTCGCTGTTTTGATATTGATTTGGAGGTGCGGCCGCTTTCGGAGGAGGAATGGGAGGATATTTGGGAATTGACTCAAAAAAAATCTATTTGTTGATAGCTGAAAGAATTCTATAGAATTTAATCTGTAATCTCCTACAGGTCGATGCCGTGAAATTGTCGATTTTTTTGAGGGATTGTTGGTGGCGACGCACCCTACGAATACTGTTACTAAGAGGGCTGAAGCCCAACAACGTACCTCATCTTTTGGGAACAGCCAAGATGGCCGTTCCACAAAAGATTTTTGGTATCATGCTTGTGGGGTGGGCGCTCTTGGCAACACCCAAAAAGTTAAATTTAAATGCTGTAGAGCTTATGGTTTTGGCTCAGTTTGCACTTGGACGATCGGCTGTTTGGCAATTTTGGTCAATTTCACTGCATCTAGCAAGCTTTCCCAATCAGCATCCAGCATTGTATCCGAAGGGCGATCGCGACGAGCAGCAGCTAAATTGCTGAGAGCATCTTGCCAAATCCCATTTTCAGCATAAATAGCTGTTTTCCGCCGCGGATCTGCCTTTTCTAATTCACTGCGGATATCTGCACTGAGATCAACTCGCCGTATAGTACCAATTTCGAGCAGATCGGCAGATCTCTCTTCAGCCTCGCAAATCACTGTAAAATTCCAAGTGTATTTTTTGCCTACTTCCAAGGGAGGCACATTCTTGTTAGCGGGGATACTAACGCCGATTACTCCTGATAAATTGGCAACTTTGAGAGTCTGTTTATAAATCTGCTTGCCGCTTGGATCTAGTAGGATAAATTCGGCTGATTCCGCCCTTGTTGGAGGCAAGTAGAAAAAGAATGTTGGATATTCGGAAACAGTTCGTGAGATTTTATTTTGAGGGACTAAGCCTGTGAGATTTATTGCATTTAGCTCGCTGTTGCGACAGTTACCGCGCGTCGTCGATCTGGGCGATCGAGGGGGCGATTGCTCCATATCTTCACGGGGCTGAGCGAAGCGCGGCCCTCCCGGTACAGTATTGCGCGGCTGGCCCACATTATCTGGCGTTGGCTGTCCCACACTTGCAAATTGGCAAGCATTAAATGCTCCTATCAACAATATGGAACTAAAGACGAGGGATTTTAGTGTAAATTTAGTCATTTTTTTTCTAGGATTTGCATGATGTTTGTAAGATATGTTGTCTATTTTTACTTGGACGATCTTTCTCCTCCCAAGACGCGATAGACATTAACTTTTTGCTCCCTGCCTTTTAAAGGTAAAGCTCCCCAAGATTCTACCTCAAATTTTCCTTGAATATGCACTAAGGTTTCTTCGGCAATTAAAATGCGGCAGGTGTCCTCTTGCCGATCTTTTTCACAGCTTTCCAGGCGAGAAGCGATATTGACACTATCGCCGATTACTCCATATTCTAAACGGGTTTTGCCTCCCAAACTGCCCACCATTATCGGCCCTGTAAAAATTCCGACTCGCATTTTTGCCGACGGCAAACCGCGATCGATCCAACTTTGATTCAGGGCTGGTAAGCACGCACTTATAGCTAGGGCGCAAGATACCGCAAGGCGAGCATCTTCGGCAATTTCTTCGGGAGTTGTGCGGGGGATAGGAACACCAAATACAGCCAGCATTCCATCTCCAGTAAATTTATTAATCACCCCATGATGTTTTTGCACTTCCTCGGCCATTGCTGATAAATATTCATTTAACCAAGGCATTACTACTTCTGGGGATAATTTTTCGGAAATAGTGCTAAAGCCCTGTAAGTCTGTCAGGATCATTGTAGCAGTTAGTCTTTGCCCCGGCAATAGGCCCGACTGGAGGAGATGGACGCGCTCTTTCCACAGGGCATTGGCGATCGCCGGTGAGGTTTGCTGTCCTAATAATTTCATCACAATTTCTTGCTGCTGCTTTGACTGCTGGTACTTGTATGTGATGATAACTGCTGGGGCGATCAAAAATGCTAGTGTCGGTGAGGCCAGTGATATCCACCCCTGTTGAGTGAATAGAAAAAATGTGAATCCCCATAATATGCAGCCAAGCGCGATCGCGCTGACTATGAAATTGATCGTATTTTCTAGCCGCCAAGCTAAACAGCCGCCAACTGCTCCCCAAACAGCTATCCAGAGCATTTCTTGCCATTCATCCCAAAACCAAAATAGATTTTTGCCATCTAAAGCTGCGTTAATAATTTGGCTAGTTGCCGCTGCATGAATAAAGACTCCAGGCATCATGCGGTTGTCGCTGGCAGTGGCGCTGTAAGGGGTAGAAAAGACATCTTTTGTAGTTGGGGCTGTAACCCCGATTATCACTATTTTATCCTTCACCAATTCGGGGTCTAGTTTTCCCTCCAAAACTTGAGTGAGTGTCACGGTTTTTGCGGTATTTTCAGGAGAGCGGTAATTGAGCAAGATTTGATAGCCTCCAGTGTCAATTGTCTGATAACCTCCTGAGTCCGATCGCAGTCGCGAAAAGACTGTGTTTCCTGCTTTTATTTCTTGATCTTTTGTGAGTGTTGAAGGAATTTTTTTACTGTCAATATATTTGAAAGCCAGCCGGAGCGCAAATGAGCTGAGAGTTGATTGTCCGTTGGAACGAAAGATCAAGCTCCGGCGAATTATGCCGTCTGGATCGATTACTAAATCGTTAAATCCTATCCGTGCTTTGGGTATGTTGGGAGGTGGTAGAGCTCGATCGTACTCTGACTTGCCGATGAAAGTAATCGGGATGAGTTTGGGGTTTGTGAATTGAGCTGCCAATTCTGCGTTTCCTGGTTCGTAGGGGATATCGCGGATTATATCCAGACCAATAGCGACGGGTTCGAGACGCGCTATGGAGGCGATCGCACGAGCTAAAACTCCATCAGAGATTGGCCATTTCTTAAAAGTATGAATGTCCTGTTCTGTGACTGTCACTACTAGCAACCTCGGGTCAGGGCCTGCATCGGGGCGCAACTGTACCATCAAGTCAAAAGCCTTCAATTCCAAGGGCTGCAACCAACCTAAATGTCGCACTCCTAAGAGAGTTCCTGTCACGACAATGCAGGTGACGGCAAGAGGTTGTAAATCAGCGAAGGGTAAGGAAAAACTTAACTTTTTCCAACTACAACGTTTCTCTCCCAATTGATGAAATATCTTAAAAAGATTGGGCATAAGAATTTTTGTTTTAACCATCTTGGACAAAAAAATGTGCTATGTAGGCGGTCATAATTAACAGAACAATACCGTGGGTCATAAGTTCCTGACAGCAAGGAAATTAGCTTTTTAGGTTGAGTTTATTTATGCACGCCTATTTAGCAGAAATAATTGGTTTAAAGCCTCTCCCCCCATCGGGATAACTTTAAAAAAAGAAGACTATTCATTATTCCAATTCTCTTCCTTCTAGGTAGATGTCGCTATCAAGCTATCAAGCTATCAAGCTATCAAGCTGTCAACTGTCAACTGTCAACTGTCAACTGAATGAAACCTGAAATTGTGACTAATCTGGATTATTGATGCCCCATTTTAAATTAATTTTCTTGTACGGTTTTAGCGATCGCACTTAACTGCAATCCCTGCGGATAACTGTTTTCTTCTTTGCTGTGCTTGATATCAGCTTCGGAAATCTTGGGTTTGAGGTATTTTGCCATAACTTTCATCACGTCGCCCCGATCGATCGTCCCTACGACTGCACCAATGGACGAAAGGACGAGGATTCGCGGGAGTTGGCGGGCTTCCATGCTGTTAATTACTTCTGCAATGGATGCTTTTTCGGAGACTGTGGGGGTTTTTTCCAGGGGTTGCAAAATGTTGTGCAAAGTCTGAATTTGCCACTGACTGCGCTCTGTGCAGCGGATATCGTCGATCGACACTAAGCCCAAATCCCGCCCGTTGGTCGCAGCGATGTAAAATGGAAAGGGATTGACTTCTAGCAAATAGCGATCGGCAAATTCTCGCAAACTCAAATTTGCATCGACAACTCGAAACTCGCGGCTCATTGCATCGGCGGCCTTAGTTTTGAGCAGCGCTTCTTGCAACGAAGTAAAGCGACTGTAGCTACTAGCATTCCGAATCGCAAAAGAGCCGATCAGCGCCATCCACAAACCGCCGTACTGGCGCGCTAACAAACATAAACTGACACCGAAAGCAACAGCCAACCAACCCAAAACTTGTCCTGTTTTTGCAGCCCAACGCACGCCGGCAAATCGAGAACCAGTGATTTTCCAAATTGCTGCTTTTAAAACTTGTCCTCCGTCCAAAGGCAGCCCGGGAATCAAGTTAAATAATCCCAAAACTAGATTGATTACTGCTACTTTTTCTGTTATAATTGATAGCAAACTTGTCTGGGGGAAAACTTGAGAACCCAAACCGAGGATTAAAAACAGCGCAAAGCTGACGAGAGGGCCAGCAATAGCTACTTGAAAAGCTTGACCCGGAGTTTTTGATTCAGAGTCGATCGAAGCTACTCCGCCAAATAAGAATAGAGTAATAGAATTAACTTTAATGCCTTGCGACATCGCCGCCAAGCTGTGCCCTAATTCGTGCAACAGTACGGAAGCAAATAGTAGCAAAGCTATTGCGAACCCGGCACTCCAGGAGAGCGCAGATCCCCACAATCGGTAACTGCTGGCGTATTCGCGGGTTGCTAGGGCTAAAATTATAAACCACGAATAATCTATGAGTAGCGGGATGCCAAATAAAGAGCCGATTCGCCAACCTGTCTGCATGAAAGTTTCCTGGGAAAGGAGAGGAAGAATGAATTTCTATTATATCTTTTCAAACCCTTGCCTTTCCCAAACCGTGATTTTTAAAGCACTCCGGCGTTACCCAAGCCCAAGATTACTCCTGCCCCGAGCAAGTGGCCCAAGCTGGTTGTGGCCAGCAATTCTGGGATGCCGAAGCCTTTGAACATTCCAGGGACTGCAACGGGTAAAGCTGGGCCCTTGCCTCGGTTTTGTTTGTTGATGCCGTAGTAGCCGATCGCGATCGCCAGCAAGTTGCATATAATCATTGTCAGTCCTACCATTGGTGTCCACTCCACCGTTAAGGCAGTGGCAGATGGTACGGCTAACAGCAAAGATGAGTTAATCATGTTTATATGCTCCGGATTTCACAGATTAATTGATTTAGAAAATTATAAAAAGTATTTTGCATTAAACTAAGATTTGTTTTAATAGTTAACAATTCGTTTATATTTTGATACAAATTCAGCACAGAGGAAAAAGAGTGCGGGTAAAAATTTGCGGAATCACTAAATTAGACCAGGGAATGGCGATCGCCCGTTTGGGAGCCCAAGCTTTGGGGTTTATCTGCGTACCCGCTTCCCCGCGCTATGTCAGCCCCGAAACCATTCGCCTGATTGTCGAACAGTTGCCGAAAAATGTCGATCGCATTGGCGTGTTTGCAAATACCACAATAGAAAATATCTGTCAAGTAACGGCAGAGTCAAATTTAAGTGGGGTGCAACTGCACGGAGATGAAACAGCGGAATATTGCGATCGGCTGCGCGAGTTTTTGCCGGGAATTGAAATTATCAAAGCTTTGAGAGTTAAGAGTCATGAAACGTTAGCCACCGCTGCAATTTACGCCCTGCGTGTCGATACTTTACTGTTGGATGCTTACCATCCGGCTCAACTTGGCGGTACTGGCAAAACTATAGATTGGATGATGTTAGCAGAGTTTAAACCAGCTTGTCCTTGGCTGCTGGCGGGCGGCTTAACACCGGATAATATTTTAAATGCGATCGATCGCGCGATCGGCAATAACTTCAGCGGTGTTGACCTTTCGAGCGGCGTAGAAATAGCGCCGGGAGATAAAGATTTGACCAAAGTTGCTCAGTTATTCGATCGATTAAAAGCTTTAAAATAAACGGTAGTATCTCATTGTTGTAAAAAGCATTTTTTGTGTTTGAGTGCTGTCCCCGCTCGCTTGTTGATAGAACCAAGCGAGCGGGGACGCTCGCACTATAAAAGCAAAAACTGAGATGCTTCCTTTTCTCTCTTTATTCTCGCTTCTTCCCTTCGACTTGCTAGCACGCCGCCTCACCCACGCTTTTTCAACTATTCCCGATTTCACCGATTGGCTGGTTGTAGCTCTGCTGGTGCTAGTTTATAGCGCGATCGCACTTCCCATCGGTTTTTGGTCGGGATTTCTGAAAGTAGACGTGCAAACCTCCGGGCCGATAATTGCGGGAGTGCTCGCGGGCTGTTTGTTAACTCCGGGGCTGACTGAGGAAGTTTTTTTCCGCGTGTTAATGCTCCCGCACGCTTTTGAGAATGCTTCTGGGCTAATGCTGTGGTTTTGGGGATGCTCCAGTTTGGTGCTGTTTGTAGCTTACCACCCGCTCAACGCGCTGACTTTTTATCCGATCGGTCGATCGACCTTTATCAGAAAAATGGGTTTAAAACCCCGTCCTTTTAGGACGGCTTTGTGCTAAAATAGAGAAGTCTACAGGCTCAAGACACGTTGAAATAGCTACGATGAGAGCGTACCTAGACAGTTCCGAGGGGCAATGTTTAACTACATCCCTGAAGACAATAAGCTTTAGGCTTGAGTACAATGAAACATAGTCGCCACAGGGCATTGGGAGACTCTAAACGGACGCAGAGCGAGGGTAAGACTACTTCGGTAGCACATTGCTGTGAAGCGTCAAGGAATCCTCGCTCCTTCAGGACGAGGAGGTATGTCAAGAATCCCGTGTTTTTGCTACTCGCCGCTGTTTTGGGAGTAGCGTGCTCCATCGCATACCTGCTCATCGGTTCCATCTGGCCTGCGGTGGTGATTCACTGGCTGGGAGTGACAGTCTGGCTGCTGCTCTTGGGCGGTTACAAGAGGCTATATGGGTGAATTACCCAACTCTCACCTTGCGGTAGAGAGTGGGCTTCCAGCTTCCACCGCAACAGCATCCGAAAGAACCGAGATTCTTCCGGGTTGACTTACATTGCGTCCACTGGCAGTAGCGCTGATTCCCAACGCCAAAAACCGCAAGCCTTCGTCTCTAATGTTTAGCGCTGCGTTGATATCTCTATCATTCACAGAATCACACTTAGGACATTTCCATTGGCGTATTTTCAAATTCATTTTAGAAACTTTGAACAAGCAATGGTTACAAGTTTTGGAGCTAGGAAAGAATCGGTCAATCTCTAAATAGACCTTGCCTTCTGCCTCGGCTTTATACTTAAGCATTGTTCCAAACATTCCCCAGCCAGCATCATAGATAGCTTTGGCTAGGCAATGGTTTCTTACCATTCCTTTGATATTTAGATCTTCTACTACAATTACTTGGTTTTCGTTGACTATCTTGCGGGATAGCTTGTGCAGAAAATCCTCACGCACTCTTTTGATTTTAGAATTCACCTTGGCTACTAACTTCCGGGCTTTATTCCGTCGGTTACTGCCTTTGACTTTTCGGTTTAGCTTCTGTTGCTTGCGCTTCAGATTTTTACGATGTTTAGCGGTTGCTCTAGGATGCTTGTACTTAGAGCCGTCAGACGTGACCAAGAAATCAGTTAGCCCAACATCTAAGCCAATTGCTTTTCCTTCGATATTAGCATCTGGAGTGCCAATTTTATCATCAACAAGTACCGATGCAAAATACGAACCATCTCGATTTTGGGATACCGTTACAGTTTTGATCGTGCCATCATACTGGCGATGAATCTTGGCTTTGACTTCACCAATAATCGGAAATTTTATAGTGCTCTCCAGAATTTTCACATTCTGGGGATAGCTGACAGATTGCCTGTTGTGCTTGGATTTGAAGCTAGGAAACCCACCACGTTTCTCAAAGAAGTTTTTGTAAGCAGTTGATAGATTCAGTGCTACTACTTGCAAGCTTTGTGAGTATGCCCCATCTTTCAACCAAGGGTATTCCTTCTTGAGCGCTGGTAGCATACCTTGAATAGCCAATCTGCTCAATCCCTTACCAGTTTCCTTATAGGTTACTTGGCTCTTATTCAAACTATAGTTCCAAAACCATCGACAACAACCTCTCATCACCAGCAAAATACTGTTGCTGGTGGGCGCTGGGTAGATTCGGAACTTGTAAGCTTTCGGCATTTATCGGCTATCGGCATTTCTGGTAAAAAATTAACACAAGGATTTTGCGGTTGTCAATAAGTTGGCTCGTTTTCTCATCAAGCCTCAAACCTCAAACGCTGCGCGTTGTGCGGCTCGGCTGTAATCGTCAACTCGCTCGCCTTTGAGCCCGACGCTCACGGATTGTACAGGTAGAGCGCGGGACTTCCCGGCTGTATGGTTAAATTGTAAAAAGTCCAGCATCACTATATTGTCCGGAGGAGCTCAGTTGTGGAAATCATAGGAGCGATCGTAGGTTTTTTGGCGGGGATAGCAGCGGCTTACTGGTTAGTGGAAAAGCGGTTGCACAAGCAAAAGCAAGAACACTTGCTGCAAACTCGCAGAATAGCTCAGGATATAGAACTAGCTCAGATATCTCGAATGCAACAAACTACCGAATCTCCACACCGAGAAGGAGAAGATCGGTTTAGAAGCGCTACTGTTGAACACGAAAATTTACTCAGACAAGTTACAACTCAATACGAAAATCAGATTCAACAAGTTGCGACTCAATACGAAAATCGACTCCAACAAGTTTTAGCAGAACGCGATCGGCTCCAACAAGTTGGAGGCTCCCACGAGCAGCAGATCCGACAAGTCACCCAGGAATTAGAAGCCGCTTACAATGCTAAGCTTCAGGAAAACATACAATCTTTGCAAGCCGAACACGAACGTCATATACTCACACTTTCTGACGAATTGCATGACAGTTATCAAGCTCAGATGGATGAACATTTTCAAAACCTGCAAAAACAACACGAAATTCAATTGAGACAAGCTGCCTCGCAATATGGGAACAGCGAAGTTGACATACAATCAACGACGGAGGCTTTGCAACAGCAATACGAAAGTCAGTTGCAAGCCGCTCACGAGCAGTTTCAAGCTCGCGAAGCTCAGATGCAAGCTACTATCAGGTCTTTGCAAGAGCAATACGAGAGTAATGTACAACAACAAGAAATCCCGGAGCAACAGTTCAGTCAGTTAAATCCAACAGAATTTACATCGGATTTACCACAACAAGAAGTTTGGCAAGAAGAACCATCAAGTGAGTTCAATCAACCTGAGTTCAATCAACCTGAGTTCAATCAACCTGAAGTTGAACAAGAGTTAAATTACACAGAATTTTCCGAACCACAATCAATTGATTTAGAACAACTCGAAATCAGACAAACGCTTGAATCTCCCAGACAAACACCAAACTACTCATCGGTGGCGCAGTTGATGGGATGCGTTCAAAGTCAGGACACAGAAACTCGCAAATTTGCAGCGTCTGCTTTAGGTAAAATGGGTGCGGCTAATGCTTTGAGAACCGACGGTCAGCGAGCCATAGAAACCTTGGGTAAATTAGCTCAAGATTTCAACCCGGAAGTGCGCGAAGCTGCTGTGGAAGCACTAGCAATGATTAAGTCTGAAAAAGTGATTCCGCTCTTGCAAAGAGCTTTGCGAGATACAGATAGCGGTGTGGCCAAATCGGCAAGTGCGGCGCTCAATAAGTTTAAGTTTTACCCGCGCACTCCGGCGGTGAAACCGAAACTGATGGATATGAAGAAACCAAAGCGTTAAGCAGTTACGAGCCTAAATATAGCAATTCTCAATTGCCTAAAACACCGTAGGGACACAACATTGTTGTGTCTTTAATTTTGGTCGCTTCTCAGTTTTGCTTTTAAAATAGTGCTGTCCCCGCTCGCTTGCTTATAGAACCAAGCGAGCGGGGACAGCACTGTAGAAAGAAATGTTTTTTGCAAAAATGAGATGCTCCCGAGAGTGTCAATGAGCAGATATCGTCAACTGATATTAGTGCGAGCGTCCATAGCGAACGATTGGTTCGCGAGCGAGACGCTCGCACTATATAATTCAAATATATTATTCCGATGCTACCGGATTTGATATGACAAATTTCAGTTGTCAACTGTCAACTGCCAACTGCCAACTGTCAACTGCCAACTGCCAACTGACAACTGTCAACTGACAACTGTCAACTATTTAAAATCGCTGCTTTGTACCGAGTACAAATTTGATGTCCCCGTCATCGCTGACACCCATATCCAAGCGAATTAATCCCAAGGACGATCGCACTCTCACACCCAAACCAACACCCGCCCCAGTCCCCGGTTTATCCCTGACTACCGCCGGTTTTCCCAACACGCTGTCACCCGTTCCCAAATCCGACGCAAAATCAACAAATATCACGCCACCCACATCCCTACCAACCGGAAACCGATACTCGCCGGAAGCCAAAAAATAACTCCGCCCGCTGCCAATTTCCCCGCCGTCGTAGCCCCGCACAGAATTGCGGCCGCCCAGGCGAAACGCTTCCGTCGGTGGCAAATCTCCAATTACCGTTCCCCCTTGCAGATTAAAAGCCAACATTTCTGGCAAAGCTTCCGACTCGCTGATGCCCAGCAAAGTTACTGGTACATATTGTATATAATTTGCTAGCAGTCGGTTGCTCACAATGTTGCCGCGTCCGAGAGGTATCGACTGTTCTGTACTGAGGCTGAGAATCGAGCCGCTGGTTGGGTTGAATGGATTGTTTCGCCGATCGAGCGTAGCGCCAAAAGAAACAGTATACAATTCGTCAACGCCCGCACCGCTGAATGTGAGAGGATTGCCGAGTACGTCCCGGCGGGCAAGATTTAAATTGCGATCGCGCGTGCTGATATTGGTATAATTCAGTCCCAAAGTTCCCCGCCAATCGCCCAAAGGCCGCGTAACAGCGAGATTTCCGCCCATCCGAATTTCTCGAACTCGATCGCCATTGGGCAAATTAATATCCTTGTTGAAAATTTCCGAGATTCTGCGATCGCCAAAAGCTCTCACACTGTATCCCAAACGGTCATCGGCCGCAACGTAAGGGCTGACAAACCGCACATCGTACTCCACACCTCGGAGGCTGGGCTGAATTTCCACCGACAACCGCTGGCCGTTTGTGCCGAAAGTGCGATCGACATAGGAAAGAGGAACAGCCACACCAACATCATCACTCAAAGTGACACTCGCCCCAACAGAACGAGCCGATCGCTCTTCGACATTGTAAATTACATTAATATCCGTCCCAACTTCTTCAGTAGAAACCGTCACCTTGTCAAACAATCCCAACTGTTGCAACTGTTGTAAATCGAGTTGTACAACTTGCTGGCTGTAATTATCCCCCGCCTTAAGTTTGAGCTCGCCTCGGATAAAATCTTCCGAAATTCTCCCCTTAATCGGATTCCCTTTTTTATCAACAGCTTCGCCTCGGGAATTAACAAAGCGAATTTTCACCTCTGCAACGTAAACGCCCTCAACATTTCTCCCTTGACTGATTGGTAGAGTACCGCCTAGCTGTTGCGCGTTGCCGTTGACTGCTTCCGGGATTTCGGCTTTGGTGGCGATCGTCCCCGCAGTTGGTAACAGAGATGTAAAATCTTTATGGCGATCGTCCTGGGCTGAGGGCGATCGAACTTCAGGAGCAACAGCAATCTCATCAGATGTTGGCAAATCCCGCACAATTGCACTCACCTCATCCGATTGATGAGAACTTAAGACTGAAACCGATAATAAATGTCGCTTGTAGTCGAGTCTAGATCCCCCTAAATCCCCCTTAATAAGGGGGACTTTGAGAATATCTCTTGTCCCCCCCTGATTAAGGGGGACTTTGAGAATATCTCTTGTCCCCCCCTGATTAAGGGGGGTTAGGGGGGATCGAGACTCGGCTACAAACAAGAGAGACGGTGGGTTTGACGTTAAGTTATCACCAATTACCTCATCCTCCTCCCTCTGCGCCCTTGTGGAATAGGCGTCTCGCCTGTCAACTTCTCCGCTTCCTTCTCTAACCTCCACCTCACTCGGTACGACTGTCGCATCGATCGCCCGCGCCGCCAATTCCCCACCAGCCACCGCCGCCAAACTCAAAAATGCAATAATCGGAATTCGCATAAACATAAAACTAAAGCATACTCAACGCATCTTACCCAAAACCGCGTCTCCTGCCTATTCCGCGAAAAGAAACCCGATATTTTTGAAGATACCGGGTTTCTGGGATGATGAAACTTGGGGAAAAATCGATCGTGGGCGATCGTAACAATTGGGAAACCGAAAAATTCTTTAAAGAGATTGGCGAGAAACACGCTTCTCAAAATGAGCCTGAGTCTGCTGCAACAGTTGTTCGCGGCTGTCCTTAGCAGTAGTAATCGTAGGGAGCAAATTTCGAGCTTGTAAAGTCATGTGAAGCTGTAGGTGTGCTACGTACTCACTGACATCTTCGCGCAGGGAGCAAGCCGGGTAACGTTTTAAAGTAGAGTTCAAAGTGTTCTCCTGCTTTGAGTTTGCAGTATTTTTGAAATAATAATAGAGACTATCACGCTCTATTTCTAATTCTGTACTCTGTAATGAAGTTTAACCTTTGGACTGCTCTTTTGTTACAATTATTTACAAGTATTGCTTAAATTAAGTAAATCCACCTCATTAAAAGTAAAATGCCGATCGCGCTCAAGCCTGCCGTGTATATCTTCTTCCTTCTCTCACGACAATAAAAAAAGCCCTCTTCCTTCTTCCCTCTTCCCTCTTTTTACCTAGAGCGAAGCCGAAGGGCACTGTTCCCTCTTCCTTCTTCCTTCTTCCCTCTTCCCTCTTCCCTCTTCCCTCTTCCCTCTTCCTTCTTCCCTCTTCCTTCTTCCTTCTTCCTTCTGATCAGGAGTCGATCGCCCATGCAGTCCCAAGCAGCAGTAGCACACAAGCACACATTAAGTACATTTGTCAATAGCCACAGCCAAACAGCCACCTACCTCGACATTGGAAACGGCCCACCCTTATTGTTGCTGCACGGTTTTTTCGGAGAAAAGACTTGCTGGCTACCCTTAATTGAATTATTGCAATCTCAATTTCGGTGCATCAGTTTAGATATGTTAGGTTTTGGAGAATCCAGCAAACCACAAATCCAATACGACGTAGCTGTAGAAGTTGCTTTTGTGCGGCAAGTTGTACAACAACTAAACATCGAACCATGCGGCATCATCGGACATTCTTTTGGCGGTTGGGTAGCATCTGCATACGCCCTAAAATATCCCAAATCTGTCAGCAGTTTAGTGTTAGCAGCACCTGCGGGAATCCGGGACGACAGTTTTTGCGGTCAGTACGATGCTTTGCGACCATTGCTGTGGGAAACACCCGCCGTTGATTGGGCCTTGCAGCTAGCAAAACCTTTTGCTAGATTAGCGGGGAAAAGTGAGAAATTGCAAGAAATTTCCGGGTGGCGCAGGGAGCTAATGTATCAACCAGTAGCAAGGTCATTTTTAATGAGCCGGATGCGACCAGAAGACGCCGTTGACACAGTAGAAAAAGAAATTCACAAATTGCAAATTCCTACCTTAGTCATTGCAGCAGATAGCGACGAAACAATTCCTCTATGGCACTGTCAAACCTACGCCAATGAGATACCGGGAGCTGAGTTAGCAATTATTCCCAACGCCACTCACGGGTTGCCGCAAACTCAAGCTCAAATTATCGCAAAATTGATTAGTAAATTTTTGGATAATTAAGAAAACCTTTGCAACAAGCGAAATTCTAGAAAATTATGATATGGCACGTTCGACGGTTAGAACACTCTGAATAGCCTTTTCCCCATGCAGTTGATTGCTTATTCTTGTTCTTTTTCCTTCTTTTTCCTTCTTTCTTCTGCTACAAGCAAGCAATAAAAAATAATTGTATTAAAGTATACTACTTTAATAGTAAAGACAGCATATATTACTTGCTGTATTGTACAATTTTTTTTATGGTTATACAATCTTGTATCAGCACGAGCTACAAACATTTAGTTGATTCTGGAGTATTACGAATGGCGGCACTGAGAAACTACTTTAATCTGGAAGAAATTACGACAGCCAGAAAAGTTAGTGCAGCGGTAATTAACATCAGCGGCCGCCAGCGAATGCTTTCCCAGCGATCGGCATTTTTTTGCATGAGGTTAGTTGGCTCTGGGAATGCGCCAGAAAGAGCCAAACTGCGCGGAAATTTGTTAGAGGCGATCGAGCTTATGGAAAAATCTCACCACGATTTAATTCATACTGACAGCAGCATCAACTTGGCGAGTCCCCCTTCACCCACCGTCAAAGCGATGTATTTTGAGGCGCCGCTGTATCTAGACAAGCAACTGCGCGAATATATCGATCGCATAAAAGCATTAGTGCAAGTTCCAGACACCGAACTCAGGCAGGAGAATCCCCATCTACAGTACATTATCGAAGCTGCCGGTGGCGAATTGTTAACAGCTTTCGATGCCGTCGTGAGTCAGTACCAGCAAGAAAGCGAAATCGAACAATTTGAAATCGACCTCAAACAGGTTGAACTTTATCAAGAAAGCTGTGCAGCCACCTCCAAAGCCGAAGCTCAAGCAGCCCAAATCGATCGCGCACTTCGCGAACTCAAGCAAACTCAAGCTCAACTCCTCCACAGCGAAAAAATGTCTTCCCTGGGAGCCCTAATGGCAAGTATCGTCCACGAAATTAATAACCCAGTTAGTTTTATTTACGGCAACTTGAGCCATGCCGAAATTTATACCCAAGATTTACTGAACCTGCTGCGTCTATATCAAGAACACTATCCCAACCCCTGTTCCGAAATAAAAGATCAAATCCAAGACATCGATCTCGAATTTCTAGTTGAAGACTTGCCTAAAGTTATGTCTTCCATGCACATGGGTTCCGATCGCATTCGCGAAATAGTCAAATCCATGGGCAGCTTTTCGCGAACAGATAACACTAACATGAACCTGTGCGATTTGCACGACAGTATTGACAGCACCATCCTAATTTTGCGTAACCGTCTCAATGCTAAAAAAGACCGTCGCGAGATTCAAATAGTTAAAAATTATGAAAAATTGCCTGGTGTAGAGTGTTATGCCGGACAACTAAATCAAGTATTTATGAATCTAATTAGTAACGCGATCGATGCTTTGGACGAGGCAGCAAAAAATCAGCCCGATCCAGCCCTAAGAATTTCGATACGCACAGAACTCGCTGGGCTAGATTGCGTCAGAGTCAGGATTTCTGACACGGGATCGGGAATGACAGCAGAGGTAAAAAAACGAATGTTCGAGCAGTTTTTTACCACCAAGGCGATCGGTAAAGGTACTGGTTTAGGATTATCTATTGTCTACAAAATCCTAGTAGAAAATCACCGAGGAACGCTCAGGTGCGAGTCCGAATTGGGGAAGGGAACCGAGTTTATCATTGAACTGCCAGTACAACAAACTTAAACAGTTGATAAGCATCCAAATTTATGATAAATTGTGGCACGGGCGTCCCGTGAAAATAAGTGTGGCACGGGCGTCCCGTGAAAATAAGTGTGGCACGGGCGTCCCGTGAAAATAATTAATTGTGCTTAAAAATTACACATCACCTACTCCAATTGTAACTTCAAAGTTGGCAATAGCTTTTCTAGATTCTTGAGAGATTTCTGTTGCCAAGGAACATCTTGTGAACCCACTACCAAAAGTTGAATCGTTTTCTTTTTCCGTACACTAATCACAAACTTAGACAGCATATTAATACCAGAACTATTAACAAAATCCAATTTTGTTAGGTTCAAGGTAATAGTAGGCGGTTCGGGATTAGCTACCTCATCTAATAGATCGACGATTGGCTTATAATCTGGCGCTCCATCTAAGCTGAGTTCGCCTTGGAAACAGACTGTCACCGATTTTGGATCGTATTGAATACAGTAGTCTTGACCTTTGATTTCCTGAATATCCATTGTTTTGTCGTTTCCTGAGTGAATTATTGTGGGACAAAAGAATCAGTCGATTTCCATTTTTCGATTTGAGATTGACTCCACAGATCAATTTAGGAGGTTCAACTTCGGTCTAAAATTTGGGGTTAACCACTGAGAAGTGTGGGGGGGGCTTGTATCCATTTGTGAATTCGTCAATCTTAAAAAAATTGAAATTAAACGCTAATTTGAACGATTGTCGTAATAGCTAGCATATTGGAACCATCAGAGATCCTCTCAAATTTCCAACCAATCTTAGCTGAATAGTCATTAATCATCGTCAGCAATCCCAGTCCCGATGTTTCACTTTCAGATTCAGCATTCTTTTCAAGCTGCTGTAAATATAGTTCATCAGAGTCGGAATTAAACAGTTCTGCAATGAATTCCTGCAATTTATTAGCCGCTGGTTGCTGCACATAGTTAGTGGCAAAAATTACGGCAGTCACATCAGATTCTCCTATAAAGTGTATCCCAAACCTTACCTTATGATTGCAATTATCATCAGTAAACTTGATGGCATTTTCTAATAGTTCATTAGCAATGTAGCTCACAGCTCCCTTACTTTGTTTAATCCGTTTCTCGCTGCTAGCATCCTGCTCGTCCACCGGGAGAAAGCTGGACAAATAATCGGCAACAAAATGAGCCGATACCCTATTGTTGCGCCAGCGCTGCTTGATGGGGCGAGAACTTGGCGTAAATGTAAGTTCTAGGGAGTCGTGTTCCGGTGGAAACTGGTCGATGAATTCTCCAAAGACTTGTGTCATAGTTTGTAAACTTCCAGATGTCATTATTTTTCTGCCTCCTGTTAATGTGTCAATGTCACTTCTGGGTAAATTTCCAGACGCCATTCCAGTTAGCGGGAAGACTCTTTTCTAACAATTCTTGGATGCGTCTTAGGTAAATTTGGCTGGGTTTGTCAGCAGGATTTAGCTCTACTATATGTTCAAAACAATCTTGGGCATTAGCAAAATTTCCCTGACAATATTGTTCTAGACCTTCGTCAAAAATAGGCAAAGTTTGAATTTTGAGCGATCGCACAGGTTCTACTTCAACATCTAACACCTCACAAACAGTAATGGCTTCTTGTCTACCTTTGACAATTGCCCGATCCAAAAATCGAATATGATACTTTTCGGGTTGACTCAAACGTTTTACCACATCTCCTGAAATTAATAAAGAGACGCCATAATACTTAGTTAAACTTTCCAGACGAGCCGTGAGATTGACATGATCGGACAGCGCATCAGCTTGCATCCGATTGGCATCTCCAATAATTGCAACCATCGTATCACCGACATGGATACCGATGCCAATATTCAGCGGTATCTCCCCATTTATTTTACGGCTTTGATTTAATTTTTGCAACTGTTCAACCTTCATAATTCCCGCCTGAATAGCATCATCAACGCCGTCGGGAAAAACTGCCATCAGTCCATCTCCCATATACTTGACAATAAAACCGTTGTGCTTGCGAATTTCGGGACTAATTTGCTGTAAGTATGTATTGATGAAATTGAAGTTTTCTTGAGGAGTCATTTGCTCCGCCATCGTTGTAAACGAACGCAAATCCGAAAACATGATTGCCATTTCTTTGCTGACGCGATCTCCAAGCTGGAAATCTACAATGCTTTTCTTTCCCAGAAATTGGAGATATTCATCGGGGACAAAACGTCCGTAGGCTTGCAAAAGTTTCTCTAATTCCTGTTCCCGCGCTTTCACCGTTTGCACCATATGCGAGAACACCTGTGCCAGTTCTCCCAGTGCATCACTGCGCGCCGCCACCTCTGACAATATCTGGGGTTCAAAGCTGTTGTTTTTCACAGCAATAGCTGCATCTATCACCTTTTTTACCTGGTGAATGTAAGTCTGCATTTCTCTATTTTTATGACGGATCTGCTTTTCCAGAGCGGTGGAGTGTTCCGTGATAATGTCTACTAAAGTTTCATAGCTATTTTTTTCCTCTTCGGCTTCCTCAAGTTTTTGCATCAAATTCTGTAGCTGGGTATTGAGTGATTCTGTAGATGTAGATTGTGCTAAATTTATTTTGGGGTTCATAATTTATACTCCCGAATCTGGGAACGTAAAATTGTTTCACTCGCTCGCTGTTCATTACTATAACTTACACGGGCGGCTCTGCAAATCCGGCTTCTGCTTCGATGCTTCGCCACTCAATGAAACAGCGATGTTATAAACCTGGTTGATGACCGTCAATCATAAATTATGCACAAGATTTCCCTGTTGCTTCAATACTAGCAAAGTAATGTCATCAAATACCTTTTGCGCTCCAATGAATTTTCGCAAATCATCGATCGCAGATTGCTTGATTTGTTCGGCGCTCAAATGCCAGTTTTGAGAAACCACAGCACAGAGTCTTTCCAGGCCGTAGAATTGTTTGTGGATATTTCTAGCTTCGGGGATGCCATCAGTGTAAAGCACGACACCATCCCCCGGCTCTAAGTCTACTAAAAGATGACCGATCCAATCTGAAATATCCTCATCTAAGCCTATGGGAAATCCTAAATCCATCATGTCAATGCGTTCAATCTTACCGCCTTTTCGGACTACGAGAGTTTCCTCATGTTGACCGCTAATACTAATTTGGCTGTCTGCGTAATTGAGGAGAGCTAGCGTCAGGTTTTTGTCCGAGTTCATCCGCTGAATATTTTTATAAATAGTGCGGTTCAGGATATCTAAAAAGCGCACAGGGTCAAGTTCTTTAACTTCCTGGAGAGTGCGAACAGCCGTTTGAGTCATCACCATCAAAATACCACTTTCTAGTCCGTGTCCGGTGACATCACCAATGCAGAGCGTTACCACCCCATCATTAAAAAGTACGTCGTAGTAATCGCCACCAACTTCATCGGCTGCTTCCATAAATCCTGCAATATCTAACTCTGCAATTGCTGCTAATTCCGCTGGCTTTGGTAGAATTAACTGCTGCATTTGTTTGATGATATCGAGTTCTGCACTCATCCGAACATTTTCGTTTTTGAGGCGCTGGTTGAGGGCAGAAATTGCTTGATTAGCTTGAGCAAGTTCGGCAGTACGTTCTTCTACTTTATCTTCTAGAGTTTGATAGAGCAGAGCATTTTCAATGGAGATAGCAGCTTGGGAAGATAGGATTTTTAATACTTCTAATCTGTCAGCAGTAAATGCACCTGTGGCGAGACTGTTTTCTAAGTACAGAATGCCGATCGCTTGACCTTTGTTGACAATGGGAGTACACAATACAGATTTGGGTTGGTGCTGAATAATGTAGGGATCTGCTGCAAAGATATTTTCTACAGCAATATCGTTAATTACCAAGGTTTCTCTGGTACGCCAGACGTAGTTAATGGCTGTGATGGGAAGATCTTGGCTTTGAGAAACTGGAATATTTGGCAAATAAGACTGTTTGTCTAAACATTTAGCAACAATCAATAATTTACTATCCCTTTCTAAGATCAGAGAGCCTTTGGATGCACCTGCATTTTCGATCAGTATTCGGATTAAGGTTGATAGCAGTTCCTCGACATTGATTTCTCCCGATATGGCTTGAGAAGCTTTAATTACTGTTTCTAGGTCGAGGAAATTGGAAACATTTTGGCTGCTGGAAGTAATCTCTGCCACAATTGTTTCAGCAATTGTCTCTCCTGTATAAAAAGTGTTGTCTTGTTGGAGAATGGGGCCGAGCAATTGGGAATATTTTTGTTGTAAATCATGGACTTTTGCCTGGGAACCCCAGCGAGCATAAGCGTAGTAAGCGTCTGTTAGATAGACGCGGGCAATTTTATCTTTGCCTAATTCCAGGTAGAATTTAGCTGTAAGTTCGCTGAAGAGTGCTTCTTCTTGAAGGTATTGGTTTTGTTTGGCGGTAGCAATGGCGCGATCGTACAAATCGATGGCTTCGAGCCTGTCTCCCAATATTCGTGCTATTTCTGCTGCTACTAAGTCATACTTGTGTTGGTAATTCATCGGTGCGTGGAATGCCCAGGTTTGCATTTTTTCCTGATTGGCTCTCACTTGGGTCAAATATTGCGATCGCGCGATCGGCTCAGCATCGGGATACAGCGCCAGCAGGGCTAGGGAATGGTAAAAGTTGTGCTGCGGTACCATCATCAGCGAACCGACACCAACGACATATTGCTCTGCTAGCTGGGCATTTTCTACGGCACTTTCGCGATCGCCAAACAAATAGTTGACAACCAATTTAGCAAAATAAACTCCAAAGAGGGAAGAAACATTATTGGCTGCTAGCAAAACAGGCAGCAGTTCATCTTCATTAAAACTATCGCCAACTAACCGACATTTGTCCTCAGCTAATCCTTGTAAATTTAATGTTAGCTGTCGCCATATCTGGGTATAATAAGTCTGATATTCTTGCTTGGAATTGAGCATTAATTCAAGATATTGGTCGTATTTTAGATCTACAGATGTTAAATCTTCACCGCTAAAGAAGCTGTAGATGCAAAGATACATAGCAGAATAGCAAGCATACTCGATATCGCCGCTTTCTAAACCGCTGTGGACTGCTGACATCAAAGACGGTATTGTCGCTCGACTAGGTTCTTTCCAATGTCTCACGCAAGCATTGTAGACCATTATAACTTTAGATTCAAATTCTGTGGAGGGAAATTTATCTAATACTTGCAAAGATAGTTGACCGTATTGATAGCCTAATTCAATGTCTCCGATTGTTTGACAGATTAAGCTGCAACAAGCATAGGCATAACTAGCAGGTGGAGAGTTTCCGTATTTGCTGCAAATATGTGCCATTGTAAAGACAACGGCTGGGTAAAGTTCTGGACTAGCTAGATAAGCGGCAGATGCGATCGCACATAAAACCCTCAAAGCAGCAATTTTATAACGATCGTTGATTTCTGCCAGATTAGCTAAAGCGGGTATCTGCACCACCGCCGGCAGTTGTGTTTCCAAAGCAACACCCAGCATTCCCAGAACTTGCAATCCAGTATCCACTGCCGATTTCATCTGATTTTGGGCAATATAAGACTGAATTTGCGCTTCGTAAACTCGGAATTGATCGAGGAGATTGTGCGATCGAGATAGAACTATTTGGGCCAGTTGGTGCGATAAATCGAAATTGGTATTCAAATATTCGGCTGCAACCGCTTCTACATAAAGATCGAGCGTCAAGTCGTATAAATTCGTCCAGCTATCATCTGGTAGCAGATTTCTGCCGGTAGTTAAGTAATCAACAGCAGCAGCATAAGCTGTGGAATTTTTAGCTTTGCGCCCAGCAATTAAATTCAAGGAAGCTAGTTGATGTCTTTCGGTGCGATCGCAAATTAAGTCCACTCCCATGTTCAAGTGGTTGACAATATCAAATATCCGCTCTTCCGTAGGGGCGGTGGATGGTGCGTGCCCGCCCTTGTGCAGCAGCAATCTGCCAATTTTCAGGTGAGTTGACTGCTTTGCGTCGTCTGGAATCAAAGAATAGGCGGCTTGTTGAACGCGATCGTGCAAAAATTTGTAACTTGGCAATTGACGATCGGCAACAGGCAATTGTGCAGACTCCCGATCGTCTGCAAAAAATTTGTAAACTTCGCTTTGCGGTAAAATTAAGCCTTCTTGCAATGCTTTCCACAAGGAGGCTGCGGTGTCTATTTGAGAATTTTCGCAGACTAGCGCTAAAGTTTCTAAATCAAATTGGCTACCAATACAAGCAGCTAATTTTAAAACATCTTGAGTAGCGATCGGCAATTTCTGCAAGTTATTCGCAACAAACTCGACTACATCATCGCTGACTGCCAATTCTCTGATTTTAGTAAGATCGCACTGCCAACCACCCCTATCTCCCCCTGGCAATCGGGATGCAAAATCGAAATAGATTAACTTATCTTCGTGGAGTTTCTTGAGGAATTGATTGCTAAAAAAAGGATTTCCATTAGTTTTTTTGAAAATGATTTCTGTCAAGGAAAGAGCTCTGTCGATCGCACAACTTAAAGCATCAGCAACCAGACGATTCAAGTCAAATATTGAAAGTGGCGCGAGAGTAATTTGATTAATTATAGTGCCCGAGCGAGCGCTCCCCTGTTTTTGTAGAGAAGATGAACCCCCACCTAGCTTGCGAATCTCTGATAAAGTCAGCATTAATGGATGAACCTTGGACACTTCATTATCTCGATAGGCGCCAATTAGCAACAAATGTTGACCTTCTGATTCGCCCACCAACAATTGCATTAATTTCAGAGATCCTGAATCTGCCCATTGCAAATCATCTAAGAAAATGACTAAGGGGTGATTTTTGGTAGCAAAGACACGAAGGAACTTTTGAAATAATAGATTGAAGCGATTTAGTGCAGAATTTGGTTCTAGTTCCGGTACAACAGGTTGCTTGCCAATCAGCAGTTCTAATTCTGGGATAACATCAATAATTACCTGAGCATTATCCCCTAAAGCTGACAAAATTTGGGCTTGCCACTGCTGAACGCGAGCAGCACTTTCTGTCAGCAATTGCCGCATAAAACTTTGCAGAGCTTGTACCCATGCCGAAAAGGGAATATCGCGCTTGAATTGGTCAAATTTCCCTTTGATAAAGTATCCCCGCTGCTGAACTATGGGCTTGTGAACTTCGTTAATCACAGCGGTTTTGCCAATCCCAGAAAAACCCGTTACCAGCATGATTTCGGTAGTAGCTGTACGGGGGATTTTATGCGGTTCTCGGCTGTTAGAAGAGGAAACCTCCAAATCGGATGCTGGGGGATTTTCCTGGAGACAGGCAACGCGCCCGAAGGCTGCTAATAGGCTCGAAACTTCGCTTTCTCTGCCATAAAGTTTTTCTGGAATCACAAAGCATTCGGAAATGTCTCTGCTGCCTAATTCAAACAGTTGAATAGTGCCACAATCTGAGTATTCTTTTAAGCATTTTTCTAAATCGTGTTTGATACCAAAAGCTGTTTGATAGCGTGCTTCCGCTGTTTTAGCCATCAGTTTTAGCACGATGTCATTCAATACTTGGGGGATGGCAGGATTTAGGGCGATCGGGGGAATTGGATGGCGAGCAATGTGACAGTGAACCAACTCAATCTGCTCCTTAGATTGGAATGGCAATTGTCCTGTCAACAGTTCATAAAAAGTTACTCCTAGCGAGTAAAAATCGGTGCGGTAGTCAATCCCACGATTCATTCTGCCAGTTTGTTCGGGAGACATATAAGCTAATGTCCCTTCCAAGATATTGGGGTTTTTGATTTCTTGATTTTCCTTAGGCAAAAACGATGAGATGCTAAAATCTATAAGTTTGATTTCTTTGGTTGTAGGGTTGATTATAATATTCTGTGGTTTGATATCCTTGTGAATAATGCCGCTGCGATATATTATTTCTAATGTCGAGCAAATTTGAATGGCTATTTGCAAAAAGATGGCTAGGCGATTGGTGAATTTACCCTGGACTCCAAAAGCATCGTTGGTGATGTATTCAGCCAGAGAAATACCGCCAAAGTCCTCCATTACTAAAGCAAAACCGTTACGATATGTTTCCAGACTTAAATGTTTGACTATACCGGAATTATCAATATTTTTGGCAATGGTGTACTGATTGCGAAACTGCACCAGTTCGGTGAAAGTCGGATACTCAGACTTGAGCAATTTGATGACTACTGGTCGATTGTCTGATTCCGAAAAACCTCGATAAACCAAGGTTCGGGTGCCGGAGTAGAGTTGTTCGCTCATGCGGTAGCCGGGAATTGAGATCGGGGTCATAGTTGCTAAATCCTAGTCAGCTTTTGGTTTAAGAGGACTTACGCACTCCGACCTTCATAACCGGGTTTTTTACCTAATCCGCTGGCTACAACCTCTGTATTGTAGTAAAAAAACCCGGTTTCTGGCTGCCTGCGCGTAAGTTATGTTTAAGCACTATCAAACTTGTTTGTGTTCATTATTTATTAGTTTACTACTGCTCCCAAGATTTCGGGAAGATTTGACAAAAAATAATGATATGTCGAGCGCTAACCATCGCACGTCTCATGAATTTTGTTAAAAATCTTTGAAGCGCTTGCTTCCGGGAAGCGGGAGCCTGTTCCAGTCACATCTGGGATATCCAGCTTCCTGTTGGTTGAATTCCCTACAAATTTATTAGTGCATCGCTATTTGTTTTGTCGGAAAGGGTACAATAATAGCGATCGAGTGTGTTGGGCCTGAGCGATGAAAGATAAATGGCGATCGGGACTATTTGGTGTCATTTTCAGATTGCCAACATTGTATCCAGAACACTCTATGGGATAGACAGGACTTAATCCTTTTTTTTAAGAACCACCAAGGTAATGTCATCAAAAACCTTTTGTTCTCCAATAAATCCCCGCAAATCTTCAATGGCTGATTGCTTAATTTGTTCGGCGCTTTTATGCCAATTAATCGAAACCACTTCACAGAGTCTTTCAATTCCGTAGAATTTTTTGTTGATATTTCTGGCTTCGGGAATGCCATCGGTATATAGCACCACCCCGTCCCCCGGTTCTAACTCTACTACAACCTGGTCAATCAACTCTGAAATGTTTTCGTCTAAACCAATCGGGAATCCCAAATCCATTGTATCTATCCGCTCGATTTGACCGCTTTTTCTAACGACAATAGTTTCCTCATGCTGGCCACTGATGCAGATTTTGCCATTGGCATAATTGAGGATAGCAAGCGTCAAATTCTTATCTGAATTCATGCGCTGAATATTTAGATAAATAGTGCGATTAAGAATATCTAAAAAGCGCACCGGATTTAATTCGGGCATTTCGTGAAGAGTGCGGACAACCGCTTGAGTCATTACCATCAAAATACCGCTTTCTAAGCCATGTCCGGTGACATCGCCGATGCCAATAGTCACCACACCTTCAGTCTGGAGAATATCGTAATAATCGCCACCTACTTCATCGGCTGGTTCCATGAATCCGGCAATATCTAAGTCTTCAATTGCCTCCATTTCTTGGTGTTTAGGCAAAATCAACTGCTGCATTTGTTTGAGGATGTATAGTTCGGCACTCATCCGCATATTTTCGGCTTTTAGTCGGTGATTGAGCGTCACAATTTCGGCGTTAGCTGTGGCGAGTTCAGTGGTGCGTTCTGTAACTTTATCTTCTAGAGTTTCAAAGGATTCTTTGAGTTGTCCTGCCATGCTGTTAAAGGAGTTGGCAAGTTTTTTTAGTTCCATGAGGGAGCTAGTTTTTACCTGTCTGTCGAGAGCGCCGTTAGCCATGTCTTCCGAAGCTTGGGTGATGGCTTCAATGGGGCTAGCAATCCAGCGGGCTGTGAAAATTCCAATTGCCGTTGCCACAGTAAATGCGATCGCACACAATAGAATTGTGGTGCGGGTATTGGCATTAATTTTATCCATGAAATCAGATTCTGGAACCACCGTTACGATCGGCCAGTCCAACCCAAACTTGTCTTTCCACGGAGCAACGAGGACAAAGTAATTTTCACCTTTAATTTTAATATTAATTTTTTGGCTATTTTTAATATTTTTAAAGCTACCGAACCGTTCTTGCAACGCTTTAGTAGCAGCTTGGATCGCAGGATCGGAGATGTTGAGAGCGCTAAAGCGTTTGACTTGATTATTTACCTTGATAAAAGAGGGTTGTGGGCCAGAATTTCCAATCAATTGTCCGTCTCGTTCCATGATGAAAATTCGCCCGGATTTGCTAAAGTTTAAGTTGTGCAGAAATGTAGTAATATTGGATAGTTGTAAATCGACCCCGATCACTCCGATTAGCTTGCCCTTGGCATACATGGGACGCATTGCCCCTACAGCAATAAAGTTAAGCTCATCTAGCGAATAAACAGAAGTCCAGATAGGTTTCCCGGCTTGAGCTGCCTGAGTGTACCATTCTAATTTCACGGTATCGTAAGGAGCAACCTGTGTTACCTTAATTCGATTGCCCTGGCGGTCGGTTAAATGGGCGTTAATTTTCCAGTTTGTCCTTGCTGAAACTTCGGCAATGCTGATGCCTTCTCCCGGTCTTACTGGCCCAGCACCAATGAAGCGTCCATCTGAAAGTCCATAGGAAATGAAGCCAAGATTATCGAATGCTTGCACCTGTTTCCAAAAATAAAGTCCCGCAATATCTAAGTTATTTATGTCGAGCAATCTGGTTTCGATCGCATCGATATTGATTTGATTAATTTGATGGGGAGTTAAGAGATAATCATCTAAGTGCCGATAAGTGCGATCGCTCACCTGAGTCATTAACTGGTTAGCCAAATGCGTTACCGCTTGTTGTCCGTTGCGGAAGGAAAGATAACCGACTAAGCCAACGGCTGCAACGATTTGCAGGACAAAGGGAACTACGAGGGCGGTGCGGAGGCGAAATTGCCAAAGAGTTGAGGCCATATAGCTTTTCTCAGATAGATGAGGTACAGGTTCAGATTTGAGATTTTAGGGTGCATCTCACTTTTGAAGAGGGCGAAGCATGACCGCATATAAATTATTAGTTATAATCTCATATTGACTGCGGTCATGCTTCGCCCCTACGGATATATTCGCTTGCATTGAGATGCACCCTTCCATTTTTTGCTTTGAGATTGGGGAATTGAGGAATTGTTAATTAACTGCCGAGAGTACCTCAGCTCAATAGAAATGCTACAATAGATAGGTATCTTCAACGGACGGAATTACGTTTTAAAAGCTCTAGCTACAGTTTATGAATTTTTGTGACGGTATTAAGGGGGACTAATAATGTTATCCTATCAAAAATTCTACCAACATCAACAAATCAGCGTTCATCAGCGGTTAAAATAAAAACAAAAATAAATACCAAACAAAAATGCAAATTAATCAAGCCCTCCACAGCGCCCTGCTCGTTTCCAACCTCGAAAAATCCCAACACTTTTACAGCAATGTATTAGGACTGCAAAAAATCGATCGCGAATTAAAATTTTCCGGAATCTGGTATCAAATCGGTAACTTCCAGATACACCTAATTCTAGCGGCAACAATTATACCAGATGCCGTAGACCATGAGAAATTGGGGCGCAATCGACATCTAGCGTTTGCTGTGGCTAACTTAGAGGCAGCCAAAGAGCAATTAATCGCTCACAATTGCCCCGTACAAATGAGCGCGTCAGGTCGATCGGCATTATTTACCCAAGATCCAGACGGGAATATCATTGAACTCAGCGAGTAACAGATGAAAATCATCGCCTACTCTTACACCGAACCGCTGCTAGAAGCCGCACCAGCAGCCGAAATTTGGGGCCAAGAGGTCGATCGCACCTACCAAGACTTAGGAGGGCGCCAGCAACTCCAGCAACTGCTAAAAGACTGCCAAACAGAACCAGTCAAATACCTGCTAATTCAGCGTTTTGAAGAACTCGGCGACACAGTACAGCAAGTGTGCGCCCACCTCGAACAACTAGAAAACCTCGGCATCCAACTAATTGTCACAGACGAAAAACAAACAGAAAATAGAGTTAATTTGCTCAAACTCCTCGCCGAACTCCAGCGCAGCCAACACAGCCGCAGCATTCGCAAAGGACACGCCCGCAACCGCATCAAATCCCTTCCCCCACCCGGAAAAGCCCCCTACGGCTATCGGCGCGGCAAAGACAAATATGCGATCGACAAAACCGCCTCCCCCGCCGTCAAAGACTTTTTTGAACACTTTCTCATCTACGGTTCCCTGCGCGGTTCCGTGCGCCATTTAGCAAAGAAATACAACAAAAAAATCTCCGTCAGCACAGGCCGCCGCTGGCTGACAAATCCCGCCTACCGAGGCGATTTAGAATATCAAAACGGTGAAGTAATTTCTAACACCCACGTCCCGATTATTTCCAGAGAAGAAGCCGCCCAAGTAGACAGATTGCTGCGGCGTAACAGTCGCCTTGCTCCCCGCAGCGCCAGCGCCCCGCGTTCCCTCGCAGGTTTAGCAATTTGCGCCGAGTGCAAATCGTCCATGACAGTTGCGAAAGTCACAGCCTACCGCAAAGACAAAGAATACCTTTATTTGCGACCGATTAACTGTTCCCAACAGCCTAAATGCAGCGGCATTTCCTACGAAGAAGTGTTGCAATTAACCATAGCAGGGATTTGTCGCGATTTGCCCGATGCGATCGCCCAGTTGCAAATGCCGGACATCCAAGGAATCAAAGCCGGAATTGCCGGGGCGATCGCATCTAAACAAAAAATTATAGAACAACTTCCCGCCCTGATTGAAAGCGGCATTTTGGACATCCGCACAGAAGTTGCAGAACTGCAAAGTAAATTAGCGAAAATGCCCCCCGTAAATTTGCGAGAAACTGCTCAAACTGTTTCTCTTCCCCAATTTTGGCTGGATTTGTCGGAATCGGAACGCAGGTTTTATTTTCGAGAGTTTATCGATCGCATTGAAATAATTCGGGAAAATTCAGAAGTGGATCTGCAAATTATTTTTATTTTTTAATATTGAAAAATTGACAATTAACAATTCATATCATTGTCGATAGAATGAGTTTGTAGTGAGGACTTTAGTCCTGGCAATCGAAGGAATAAAGTAGTAGTAGGGTGCGTCAGGCACGGATGGCGGACTACCTAAAAATTAGGCTAATCGCTGACGCACCCTACAATATCTTAGACTATTAACTGTCAACTGTCAGGGGTTTTAACTGTCGATCGCACTGCTGCACAAAAGAGGTAACTACAGAGTGATAAAATCGGTAGCGGTGAGAGCATTCGCAGCAACACCGTTAAGCTTCGCTAACAACTGATTGCTACCTGTGACGCTAATCAAGGCTTGATTGTTGCTAGATGTAATGCTGAGTTGATTGAAACTCAAACCGGGAGCCAACCCAATTAAATCCTCGCCCTTGCGGAAATCAGTAATGATGTCACTACCCAAACTTTGATTTAGTAGAAATACATCATTTCCCGAACCGCCAGTCAAAGTATCATCTCCTATATCCCCGGAAAGGAAATCGGAACCAGCACCGCCAGCGAGGAGATCGTTACCCTTACCGCCGAAAAGCGTATCGTTACCAGTATCGCCGCAGAGAAGATCGTTTTCATCGTTACCAACCAGCAAGTCGTTGCCAATACCGCCATCGAGACTGTCGTTTTCTTTGCCGGCATAAACCGTGTCATTTCCTGCCCCACCAAACAGCAAGTCTGTACCTTCATTACCAAACACAAGATCGTTGCCGTTGCCAGCATTAATTGTGTCATTTCCTAAGTTGCCTAACAGGTTGTCG
>NZ_JAEQCT010000066.1:0-35566 GCF_020738205.1 Microcoleus sp. PH2017_24_DOB_U_A | reverse complement strand
GTACCGTTGCCGACTTTCGTAAGTCCCGACATTAAACAGATTGTTTGACCACCTCAACAGTTGCTCGACAATGGTTTTGTCGAGTCCTGTTAAATGCCAAAGGTCTCTTTGTACTGCGTACATCTTTTTTTACCCTCCTTGATTGATTTTACTAGAATTGGTAAATATTTAACTGGCAGGATCAATCCTGCAATGCCCTTTCATCCCTGGACTAAAGTCCCAGGGTTTTCACGGTATTTCTTATAAAACGATGACAAACCAGCTAAATTTAACATGGACAGAGGCTGGGGTTCGTCAAACTCAGACGATTCTAAACGAACAGCCAAGCAAAAACCCGGGAAGCGTGAGACTCGGACGCGACCCAGCGCAGTGCGATATAGTATTTTCGGATTCGAGCGTATCGGGGTTGCACGTCGAAATATTTTTTAATCGCGAATTGCAGGAGTATGCAGTGCGGAATTTGCGCGCCAGCAATCCGCCCCTGGTAGACGGAAAAATTCTCGCCTCGGGCGAAGCAATATTGAAATCCGACAGCCGCATCCATTTAGGCCAAGTGGAAATCGAGGTGAATGTAACTGAGGTGCACTTAGCCGCGCCGCTGACAGTTTTGCTTGGGGCGCCTCCGGTGCAAATTTCTTCCCCGCCGACGCAGCCTTCTATTTACGGTTTGCAGTGTCCCAAGTGCAGCCGCGTTTCGCCTTACGCGCAGTTGAGTGCGGGGTGTCCGTGGTGCGGTACTTCTTTGGCGGCGGCGGCGAGTGTGGTGCTGTCTCCTTGAGGGAAGAGAAAAAGCCAGAATCGCGCGATCGCTCTTTTGTTCGATCGCGCGATCGCCAATGCTAGGATCTTGCTGGCAACGGCATCTAATTTTTACTTCTTGACACTTTTGGGACTGCATTCAATCGAAAATCTCAAATATCAGGGGCGAAATAACGAGAAATCTACAGATATTCTCGGTTTCTAGCCCCCATGCACCTAAAACTATTAAAGTTTTTGAGATAGGCCCCGAGATCAAATCAAATCTCTCAAATTCAAAAATCTTTTTTCCCAGAAAGCTCAAAGCCGACGGCTGATGTTTAAAAAATAATAATGAATCCTCAACCCTTGCACCTGCGACTTACTTGGAAAGATACAGCTACGGGGGATTGTCGCTCCCCGATACTCGAATTGCCCATCGCTTTGGGACGTATTTTTGAAGGTATGCCCTCCACCATCAACGGTGAGCGAGTTTCTCGAATTCCCCTCAAAAGCAGTCAAGTGTCTCGGTTTCACGCTGTGATTGCCACCGAAGGCGACAGTATTGTAGTTACTGACACCGGCAGTCGCAACGGTACTTTTGTCAACGGCACCCGCCAAACCCGGTGCGTGCTGGCAAATGGCGATATGCTGCAAATCGGGCCCTACAAGATAGCCATTTCATTTACTGTTAATTCCACAGAAACCCAGTCTGTCAATTCTCACATTTTCTTTAACCCGCAGACCAATAGGCCAGACCCCGCGTTGGGGCAGCCCATGGTGTCGCCGGTGCCTCAAACAAATAGTAGGGGAGAATTTCCGCCGATCGCATTTTTGCAGGCAAATCAAGTCACAATGCGATCGATCCAATCTATGGGACTCCCGGTTGAAGAAATTGATTGGGCTGCTGTTGGTGGCGGTTTGGGCAGCTTGATTTGGGTGGATTTGCTGAGAATTTGCGGCGTGAAGGTCGATCGAATTGCCGTTCTGGGCATGGAAGAGCAACCTTACGCCCGTTACCGTCGGTTGTGCCTGAATTCTCAAATTCCGCTCAGGGAACGCCTGCGATCGAATTCTGACTCGTGTCCAGACAACATTTGGGGCTGGCCTCCCTATGCTGTGCGGGAAGCTTGGCAGGAATTGCGGAAAGGGCGGTTGATGGTGTCGCTGAAGTTGATGTGGCAGGTGTTTGCGGAACCGACTTTTGCCGAAACTTATACGCCGCGCGCCGGAAATGTGTTTGATTCGATTGACAGGGAAACTGTGCGTATCGGGTGGAATCAGATGTTTCGCTACGGGAGAGTGCGGGCGATTCGCCAGACAGATGACGGTAGGTACGCGATCGCTTATTCTCGATCGAATGCCAACCAGCGCGATCGTGCTTTTTTAATCGCCAAATACGTACACTTAGCCACCGGCTATCCCGCCATTCAATTTTTGCCCGACTTGCAAGAATATCGCGAAAAAACCCAGGATTTTGAGTCCGTTGTCAACGCTTACGAAAGTCACGACGGCGTTTACGAAAAGTTGGAGGCGAGGGGCGGCAGCGTTTTAATTAGAGGGCGGGGAATTGTGGCTTCGCGGGTGGTGCAGCGAATTTATGAAGCGCGACAGCGAAATGCCAACATTCAAGTATTGCATTTGATGCGATCGCCCAAACCTCAAGGTAACAAATTTAACCTCACCGTGCGAGTCGTCGAAAATCACTATGAATTTCAACCTTTCAACTGGCCCAAAGCCTGTTGGGGCGGCGAACTCCGCGTACTTTTGGAAAAAGCCAAACCCGAATTTCGCCCGCAGTTTCTCGGAGACTGGGGCGGCACTACCACAGCCAATCGCAGCGACTGGCGGCGGATAGTCAAAGAAGGTTTAAGTCAAGGATGGTATCAAATTACCTTCGGGGAAGTCGAGCGAGTCGAGCGCGACAGTCAAAACCGCACCGTGACTTACATTCAAGAAAAGGATCTCAAAGGGCAAATTAAGTTACAAGCTGATTTTATTATTGACGCGACAGGTTTGGACGCTAAGGTAAAAACCAGTCCCCTGCTAGAGGATTTGGTAGTTCAATACAATCTTCCCCTCAACAATTTGGGGCGTTTGAGTGTCAACAACGATTTTGAAGTGCCCGAATTGCGGAACGCCTCCCCCAACAACCCAGAAGGGCGGGTGTACGCAGCGGGCGCGATTACTTTGGGCGGGCCTTACGCGCCCGTAGACAGCTTTTTGGGCTTGCAATACGCCGCCCTGCGTTCCGTTGAAAGTCTGGCCGCTAACGGAGTTCCGGGTGTTGGGAAATTGAGCGTTTGGCGATCGTTCCTACAATGGTCAAAGTGGATTTTAAATAAATCTCCCGGCTAAATTGAAAAAGTTCGGTAACGGATTTTGTAGCGGATTTAACGGATGTAAAAGAGCTTCGCATTCAACCTCAAATCCCAATCCCCAATCCCCAATTCAAAATCACCAATTCAAAATCGCCAATCCCCAATCCAAAATTCAAAATCCCCAATCTAAAATCCAAAATCTAAAATCTAAAATCGAATGACCCCCACCTTATTCGGCCGCTGGCAAACTCGGTTACTGCTATTTGCAACCATCGGCGTTTTAGTAACCCTGCCATTTTTTCTAGGTTTAATCACTTCCACATCAGGTGCAATCTTTTTCTTAATTTTAGGTTATGTAGCAATTTTTGGCATCGGCTGGGATATCTTATATATCTACATCCAGCAGTTTCGCTGGGATCGAGATTGGCCCGGCGCATTTCAATTAATCGCCGGGATTTGGGAAGCACTTTTTGTGTTATTTTTCATCAAAATTATCGGTTTGCCGGGAATACCGCGAGAAAATTTTGACTTAACAGCTTTTGCATTGCATTACAGTTTAGTGTGGCTGGCTATTTATCTAGCATCCCAAACACTAATGCGGATTTTGTTTCCCTACTGGCGTTTCCGAGGCGGCCAATGGTTTTAAGAATTATTGGAATTTGTAGGGGCAATCCCTCCGTGGTTGCCCATATTTGAGTAGGGAAACGGCACTGCCGTGTCCGGCGCGGGGTTCTGCGACTTTTAGCAATAGTCAGGTGCAAGCCCAACCGAATTTATAGTAAGCTTAGTTTAAAATAACTGGGATGATTTAATGTACCGTTCTCCCTGTATATTCTCCTTTTTTTCCGGTTCGGGATTCCTTGACCTCGGTTTTGAATTAAATGGGTTTCATGTAGCCTATGTCAATGAAATTTTCCCACCTTTCATGCAAGCATACCGCTACTCTCGGCAGTGCCTGAATTTGCCGCTACCAGAATACGGATACTGCGAAGGCGAGGAAGCAGATGTCACTCAACTTGTAGGGGGAAAAACAGCTTCTCGCCTGCGGGAATTGATGCAGGATGCCCGCCAGCATCACGATATTGTGGGATTTATCGCGGGGCCGCCTTGTCCAGACTTTTCTGTGGGTGGTAAAAACCGAGGGCAGGAAGGAGATAAAGGCAAACTTTCAGCTTCCTACATTGAATTGATTTGCCAGCAGCAGCCGGATTTCTTTTTGTTTGAAAATGTCAAAGGTTTGTGGAGGACAAAAAAACATAAAGCTTTTTACGACGAACTCAAGCTTAAGTTGGCTGATTCGGAATATTTTTTTGTGGAACGTTTAATAAATGCGATCGAATATGGAGTACCGCAGGATAGAGACCGAATTATTTTGATTGGCTTTAAAAAAAATCTTGTCAAAAATCTGGGGATTATTCTAGATGAAACCAGCCCAATGTTACCTGAAAATTTATTCCCCTGGGAAACTCAGATATTATATCCCAAATCAGAAGTTTTTTGTCATCATTGGTCTGAAAGAAATGCTTTTGTACGCGATGGTTTTTTGCCTTGTCCCGATGGCATCACCCAAGAATTAACAGTTGAGTTTTGGTTTCAAAAAAATGATGTTCTCAACCATCCCAACGCTGAACATTATTTTGAACCAAGAGCAGGTATTAAAAGGTTTGCTGAGGTCGATGAGGGAGACGATTCAAAAAAATCTTTCAAGCGCCTGCACCGCTGGCGTTATTCGCCGACTGCTTGTTACGGTAATAACGAAGTTCACTTGCACCCTTACAAAGTTCGCAGGCTTTCTGTTGCTGAAACACTAGCTATTCAGTCTCTACCAAAAGAGTTTGCACTGCCGGATAATATGACATTGACGAATATGTTTAAAACAGTTGGAAATGGAGTTCCTTACTTGGCTGGGCAAGGTATTGCTAAAACTATTTTACATTTTTTACAATCATATCATAGGTTTGTAGTTTGTAGGGTGTGTCGCCTGCGATAAATCTCTGCATCACAATCGACAATCTAATGGCGAAGCACCACCAGCACCAGCTATTGTAAACAAACCCCAAAATATATTGTAGCAATATTTTTCAGCAATGGTATTAATCGCCGCGCCTCACACACCCTAAAGGTTTGTGAAAGTTGTTTTTCAATAAATTAAGAACAAGAAAAGTTCACAAAGGGTTGAGACTTGTTATATAATAGTTGGTTAAGGTTGAAAACCTAGATTTTTTATTTTCCTGCAATTCGCCATGACCGTTAAACCCCGCCGCTATCACATTACCACTTTCGGATGCCAGATGAACAAAGCCGACTCCGAACGGATGGCTGGCATTCTGGAAAATATGGGCTTTGAGTTCTCGGAAGACCCGAACGACGCTAGTTTGATTCTCTACAATACTTGCACCATTCGCGATAATGCCGAACAAAGAGTTTATTCTAACCTCGGAAGGCAAGCTCATCGCAAGCGTAAAGAACCGGGTTTGACTTTAGTTGTAGCTGGATGCGTGGCGCAACAGGAAGGTGAGGCGCTGTTACGGAGAGTGCCGGAATTGGACTTAGTAATGGGCCCGCAACACGCTAATCGACTTGAAGATTTGCTGGAACAAGTTTTCCAGGGAAATCAAGTTGTGGCGACGGAAGCTGTGGAGATTATGGAGGATATTACTAAGCCTCGTCGCGACAGCCATGTGACTGCTTGGGTGAATGTAATTTATGGCTGCAATGAACGCTGCACTTATTGTGTTGTGCCAAATGTTCGCGGGGTTGAACAGTCGCGAATGCCGGAGGCAATTCGGGCTGAAATGGAGGAGTTGGGCCGTCAAGGTTACAAGGAAGTAACTTTGTTGGGGCAGAATATTGATGCTTACGGGCGCGATTTGCCGGGGACGAAACCGGATGGTAGCAACCTGCATACTTTGACTGATTTGCTTTATTTTGTGCAGGATGTTCCTGGTGTCGATCGCCTGCGTTTTGCTACTAGCCACCCTCGCTATTTTAATGAACGATTGATTAAGGCTTGTGCGGAGTTGCCGCAGGTTTGCGAACATTTTCACGTGCCTTTTCAGTCGGGAGATAATGAGATTCTGAAGGCGATGTCTCGGGGTTATACTCAGGAGAAATATCTGCGAATTGTTGATATGATTCGCCGTTATATGCCTGATGCTTCGATTACGGCTGATGCGATTGTCGGGTTTCCTGGGGAGACGGAGGCGCAGTTTGAGAAGACTCTGAAGTTGATCGAAGATGTTGGTTTTGATTTGGTGAATACTGCTGCTTATTCGCCTCGCCCGGGAACGCCTGCTGCGTTGTGGGAAAATCAGTTGAGTGAGGAGGTAAAAGCCGATCGCCTGCAACGTATCAATCATGTCGTGACAACAACGGCTATGGAGCGATCGCAGCGCTATTTCGGGCGCACGGAGGAGGTTTTGGTGGAAGTCCAAAATCTCAAAGATCCAACTCAGGTGATGGGGCGCACTCGCGGCAATCGTCTCACATTTTTTAAGGGGGATATTGCACAATTGGCTGGTAAGATTGTGCGTGTTAAAATTACTGATATTCGCGCTTTTAGTTTGACTGGCGAAATGCTGGAAAATCTAAATTAGATTGCGAATTTAATTTCTTTTCCTCCCTTCCATATCCACTAACTCAAAACTATTCCCCGTTCCCCTGATTAAAATGGAAAAACCAATTCGCATTTTACTGCAAACAACGATTCCAACAACTGAGGATGACTGGAGTATCGAGCGTTTCTCTTTGTTGCGAGACTATTTGGCTAATCTGAAGGACGATCGGGGAAATCAATTATTTCAAGTAACGGCAAGAAACCGCGAATCAAATATAGAAGGAAATGACCCAATCCTAAGCAGTTTGGGAGAATCAATATTTGACGAGCTGTGGCTGTTTGCTGTTGATATAGGAGACGGTTTGACTGAAAAAGATTGTGCGGGAATTAAGGCTTTTCACCAACGGGGTGGGGGGATTTTGGCAACTCGCGACCATCAAGATTTAGGTTCGTCTATCTGCACTCTTTCCGGTGTGGGGGCTGCACATTTTTTTCAAACTAAAAATCCCGATCCAGATCCATCGAAACATTGCATAGATGATGTTGATACTACTAATATTTCTTGGCCTAACTATCATTCTGGACGCAATGGGAATTATCAGAGAATTATCGCGATCGATCCGGTGCATTCTCTTTTGAAAAGGTCTGGTGCTTCTGGGGAAGCGATCGAGTTTTTTCCGGCTCATCCCCACGAAGGTGCTGTGGGTGTCCCCCCAGGCGATCAGTACGGTAGGGTAATTGCACAAGGGAAAAGTTTGGTGAGCGATCGCATTTTTAACCTCGCTGTTGCTTTCGAGTGGCCTCCCGATACGATCGGAAATCAGCTCGGACGTGGAGTGGCTCAATCGACTTTTCATCACTTCTGCGATTATAATTGGAATTTGGATATGGGTTGTCCAAGCTTTGTGACTGAACCGCCGGGAAACACTATGCAAACAGAGTCACAGGCTTTAGATGATATCAAAACTTATGTCCGCAATTTAGCTTTGTGGCTGGCTGGAACACCGCAATAAAACTCTAATACGAAAAAAGAGTCTAAATAACATGACACAAAATTCTGAATTTGACAAGACGCAAAATTCAATTCCTCAAGTGGAATTGCCGCAGCCAAACGAACGTGGAGAGTATAAAAGAACATCTCACCGATATTGGGAAGCCACAGATTCAGACCCCAACGGTGTTAAATGTCGCATGGGCCCGCACTCTATTCAGGAAATAGAAGACCCTGGAAGCAAGGTAAATTTAAATATTGGCAGTTGGCCTGTAGTTGGTACTTTGAAACCAGGGCAGAATTTTGAAATCTATCTGGGCCCTAGCGGATTGGGGGTTTTGTACGATGCCCAACGTCAACCTTGGTTTTTTATAGAAAAAAGTGAGGGTACCGGCGCGCCGAGTAATTGTTTTGTGCCGGCTAACAGCAGTTTTGTGAAACCAATACAGCCCCAGTAACCTCCATAGATAATATTTGCTAGAGTCTCGGAGTCTTTTAACAAGATATATTTTTTTACCGCAGAGAGCGCAGAGGACACAGAGGAAGAGTGGAAGGGAGGGGATAGGTAGTCTTAAAGCGTTCATTTCTGCGTTGGCTGCGCTCTCTGCGTGTATATTTATCAAAAAGTATCGGGAGTATGGAAAAATGACGAAGATGCGGATCGGGTTACTCTTCGGCGGGCGATCGGGCGAACATGAAGTCTCTATTAGTTCGGCAAGGGCGATCGCCCGTGCCCTCGCTGCTGACGAAAATGCTTCTAAATACGAAGTTCTGCCCTTTTACATCCAAAAAGACGGCCGCTGGCTGTCGGGAACATTACCGCAGCAAGTCTTAGCCGCCGGCAAACCTCTGGAAATAGAGTCACAAGCAGGAGAAGCTTGGCAATTTCCTAATTTTAATGGAGTAGATGTTTGGTTTCCGGTTTTACACGGGCCTAACGGTGAAGACGGTACGGTGCAAGGATTGCTGAAATTATTGCAAGTTCCTTTTGTCGGTTCGGGGGTTTTGGGTTCGGCGATGGGAATGGATAAAATTGCGATGAAAATGGCTTTTGCTAACGCAGGTTTGCCGCAGGTAAAATACATCGCTGTCAATCGTTCCGAAATCTGGTCGAATCCTTGCGTTTTCCCCAAACTGTGCGACAAAATTGAAGCTGAGTTGGGCTATCCTTGCTTTATTAAACCAGCAAATTTGGGTTCGTCTGTGGGCATTTCTAAGGCTCGATCGCGCGCTGAGTTAGAAGCCGCTCTTGATGGCGCCGCCAGCTACGACAGGCGGATCATTGTGGAAGCTGGTGTGGTTGCTAGAGAGTTAGAATGTGCGGTTTTGGGCAACGATAATCCGAAAGCTTCAACGGTGGGAGAAATTAGTTTTCAAAGCGATTTCTACGACTACGAAACTAAATATACTGAGGGACAATCCGAGTGTTCAATTCCGGCAAAAGTCAGCAGTGCGATCGTCTCGCAAATCCAAGAAATGGCAGTGCAAGCATTCTTAGCCATTGACGCTGCCGGTTTAGCGCGGGTAGACTTTTTCTACGTTGAATCAACCGGAGAAGTTTTGATTAACGAAATCAACACTTTCCCCGGATTTACAGCTACCAGTATGTATCCTCAAATGTGGGCGCATGATGGTATTTCTTTCCCCGAATTAGCAGACCGTTTAATTCAATTAGCTCTCGAACGGCACGGCGAAAAAGCTTGAATTGTGAGCCTCAAACTCCTTTCCTAAAAATAGCAAAAAATAAGTTATTCCGCAGGTAATATATCCATACCAGCGTCAACGAGATAACATGGTTGTGGCAGGGAGTACCTGCCCACAGCCCAATTTCTGCTACTAGCAGAGCAAGTGGGAATTTTTAGCAGCCTGGTATAACTAAATGCAACATAAAATCGTTAACGGAGAACGGCGAATAGCAGCGTCAATCTCACATCTGGCATCTCAAATTTTAACTTGGTTAACTTAATGAGACGTTTCACTAAACTGCCGCAGTGGTGGACTTACGGACTGTTATTCCCTCTAGCGGTACTCAACTGCTGGTTAGCCCTCCTAGTGTTTGAATATTTTCGCGCTCTGATTACTGTTTTGGTAATCGCTACAGTGTTCTCTTTTTTGCTAGATTATCCAGTGCGTTTTCTGCGTAAATACGGGCTGAAGCGCGATCGCGCAGTTTTGTCGGTGTTGTTCGTAACTTTACTGATATTGGTGGTTTTAGGTGTCACTCTGGCTCCGATTCTGCTGAACCAAATCACTGAACTCGCTACTCGACTCCCAACTTGGATAGTTTCCGGTACAGAACAGATTGAAGCGTTCAATAAGTGGGCAGAAAATCGCAATCTTCGCATTGATGTTAGCGGTTTGACTACTCAATTGAGCGATCGACTTTCAACTCAATTGCAGTCTCTCACTGGCGAAATCCTCAAATTTGGCTTGGGTGCGGCAGACAGTCTGGTGAATTTTCTGCTGACAATAGTTCTGACATTCTACTTGCTCTTGCATGGCGATCGCGTGTGGGAAGGATTGTTTAAATGGTTTCCCTCCAAACAGAGCCTGCAATTGCGACAGTTGCTGGCGCGAAGCTTCCACAACTACTTCGTCGGACAAGCAACCTTGGCGGGTTTGATGGGACTGTCGATGACGGTGGCTTTTTTAATTTTGCGAGTTCCCTTCGGGCTGCTTTTCGGTTTGGGTGTCGGTGTAATGACGATGATTCCCTTCGGGGCACCTTTCAGTATTTGCGTTGTCAGTTTGCTGATTACACTAAGCAACTTTTGGCTCGGTGTGACAGTTTTAGCTGTCGCGACAGTCATAGAGCAAGTAATTGAAAGCGGGGTTGCTCCTCGATTATTAGGTGGTTTTATCGGCCTCAATCCGGTGTGGATTTTAGTGTCTCTGTTAGTGGGAGTTAAGGTGGCGGGAGTAGCAGGTTTGTTAGTTGCTGTACCGATGGCTGGTTTTATTAAGAATACTGTTGATATTTTGGAAACTTCCAGGAACAAGTCGAGGGAAATTGATGCGGTTAGTTCCATTGAACCCAATAAAGTTGAGAGCGGAGATTCCAACAGGGAAAAACTATGAAAAATAGACACAGTTTGCTTTCCTCCGGATCGCGAAAGCTAACGTTCTTCTCTTGGGAGCATCTCAGTTTTGCAAGAAGCATTTTTTATGGTAGTGCGAGCGTCCCCGCTCGCGTGCTTGTACAAGCACGCGAGCGGGGACGCTCGCACTGTAAATGCAAAACTGAAACGCTCCCCTTCTCTTGGGATAGTGTTAAGTGAACCGTATTGCGATCGAACCTACGGAAAATAATACTATTTTAGGATCGCGAATTAAATAACTGACAATTTTAATTGTTATTGTGGGATGGGCGTCCCGCCCGTCCAAAAAGTACGGGCGGGACGCCCATCCCACTTTCAAGAGTAGAAGTTATTTAATTCTCATTCCTTAGATTAACGTTCATAGCCGTAGGATAGGGATACATCGACAATCCTCAAGAAAGAGCGACTGTTTCGAGCGAGCAACGCACCGGTTTCATTGCAGGCTAAGGAAACAAACCCAACATTTTTGTTTGAGTTATGGGCTGCCGGTAGCAAGGCCATGAAGATTTTCCAGGAAATGCGGAATATGCGGATCCGTTACCGTAGTTGGTATTATCGCAGGTGTGGCAATTCGCCAGTCCTCACCCAGGGCGATCGCGCTGACCACCTAAAATCAACAATTTGCCTGCAACAGTCTGGTTTCTACTCCAGCCTGTAGGGTAAATCCCACCACCCAAACACATCTGATAAATGTTTCAATTAAAATTAAAGAACCTTGAGTTCTAAGTTAATTGTACAGTAGTGCTAAAACTGCCAAACCATAATTATAACTTTCACCCATTCTCTACCAAATTAATACTATGTCAACCCCCAAAAAATCTAATCAAACTCAACATTCTCGCCGTTTTTCTGTGCCGAAAAAACTTGCTTTTTTATCCCTCGTTTTGCTCGGCTCCACGGCAACTGTCGGCTGCAACGCCCTAAATTCGCAAGTTCCTGGCAGTTCTAATGCTATCAAAGCCGAACAACCTGCAAGCGCAGCGCCAATCTCAGCTTTACCTGCAAATATATTGCCGAATCAAGACTCTAATTTTGTGACTAAAGTAGTGCAGGAAGTCGGCCCGGCAGTAGTACGAATTAACTCGTCTCGCACAGTGAAAAACCAAGCTCCAGAAGAGATTCCCGAACAATTCCGCCGCTTCTTCGATCCAGATTCTCCGATTGGGTCTCAGCCGGGAAATCGAGTACAACGAGGCTCTGGTTCGGGTTTTGTTTTTGGTTCCGACGGCCGCATTTTGACTAACGCTCACGTTGTTGATGGCGCCGATACGGTGACGGTAAAACTGAAGGATGGCCGTGAATTGGCAGGCAAAGTTTTGGGCGTAGATACAGTTACTGATGTGGCTGTTGTTAAAGTTGAGGCTACCGATTTGCCTGTGGTGAGTTTGGGTAAATCTGAAGATTTACAGCCGGGAGAATGGGCGATCGCGATCGGCAATCCCCTCGGTTTGGACAATACCGTGACTGTCGGTATTATTAGCGCGACAGGCCGTTCTAGCGCCGATGTGGGCGTTCCCGACAAGCGCGTCAGCTTTATTCAAACCGACGCCGCCATCAATCCCGGCAATTCCGGCGGCCCGTTGCTGAACCAGCGGGGTCAAGTTATCGGCATGAATACGGCGATTATTGAAGGTGCCCAAGGGTTGGGTTTTGCGATTCCGATCGATCGGGCCCAACAAATTGCCAACCAATTAGTCAGTACCGGAAAAGCCGAACATCCTTATCTCGGCGTTCGGATGTTGAGCATTACTCCCGAAGTCAAAGCAGAATTCAATAAAAATCCCAACGCCAAATTGAGGCTGACTGAAGATAAAGGCGTGTTAGTTATGGGAGTTGCAAAAAATTCGCCGGCGTCACAAGCTGGAGTGCGCGTTGCTGACGTGATCAAAAAAATCAACGGTACAGAAGTCACCGATGCTGGCAGCGTACAGCAAATTGTGGAGCAAAGTACCGTAGGCAAGGATATGCAGCTTGAGTTGAGCCGCAGCGGACAACCTGTGACTGTGGCGGTGACAACTGGTGCTTTTCCAGCGGGCCAGAAGCAGCAGTAGAATTGAAACTTTGAGTTTGCAGTCTGCTTGGGAACGGGCTCTCCGGCCCGTTCCACAAAAAAGTTAAATTCTGATGGAACCGGTAGTATTTTTAGGAACGGGCAAGATGCCAATTCCACAAGAAAGTTAAATCCTGGTGGGGTGGGCATCTTGCCCGCCCCGAATTTTTTATATAATGGGCTTCTCGCCCTGATTAGTGATTAAAAGGTATAAAAAATGGCTCACATCAATTTACGCCGCCCCGAAAATATCAGCGGTAATTTTTACGTAGATAGTAGCTGCATTGACTGCGATACTTGTCGGTGGATGGCACCGGAAGTCTTTACTCAAGCCGGAGAACAATCTGCGGTTTACCAGCAGCCAACCAACGAGACAGCATCCATGCGAGGTCTCGCGGCTCTTTTGTCTTGTCCGACAAGTTCGATCGGCACTGTTGAAAAACCCAAAAACATCAAAGAAGTTCAACAAAACTTGCCAGCACTGGTAACAGACAATATTTACCACTGTGGCTACCATTCAGAAAAATCCTACGGGGCTGCTAGTTATTTGATTGTCCGTCCAGAGGGCAATATTTTAGTTGATTCTCCGCGTTTTGTGCCGCCGTTAGTGAAAAATATCGAAGCAATGGGTGGCATTCGCTATCTATATTTGACTCACCGGGATGATGTGGCAGACCATCAAAAATACCGGGAGTATTTTGAGTGCGATCGCATCCTTCATGCTGACGAAATTAACGCGGATACTCGCAGTGTGGAAATTCAATTATCTGGCAATGAACCGCATCAAATAGCTGATGATTTGTTGATTATTTCTGTACCCGGTCACACGAAAGGTCACACAGTTTTACTTTATAATAACAAGTTTTTGTTTAGCGGCGATCATCTCGCTTGGTCAGAAAATTTACAGCATTTGATTGGTTTTCGGACAGCCTGTTGGTATTCTTGGGCAGAACAAATCAAATCTATGCAGAATTTGGCTAATTATGACTTTGAGTGGGTGTTGCCGGGGCACGGGCGCAGGTATAATGGCGATCGAGAAACAATGCAACAGCAAATGCAGAAGTGTATTGATTGGATGGTTGATGCTTAATGTGATATAATGAAGATAAGTGTTCACCCTCACTAACTTGAATGTTGGAACTACTTGCAAGAATCACAATTAATCCCAGACAGTGTAGTGGTCGTCCCTGTATTCGTGGCATGAGAATTCGGGTATCAGATGTACTAGACTTATTTGCGGCCGGTTTGAGTGCTGAACAAATTCTCGAAGAAATGCCCGATTTGGAAAGAGATGACCTCAAAGCATCTCTTTTGTACGCATCACGTAAACTTAATCATCCAGTGTTAGTTGCATGACGATCTGGGTAGATGCACATCTGCCACCAGCGATCGCAACCTGGATGACTAATACACTTGGAGTAGCAGCGGTAGCCTTGCGCGACATTGGACTGAGAGATGCTGAAGATCCTGAAATTTTCGAGGCCGCCAAAGCGCAGGGAGTTATTTTGATGACTAAAGACAGCGACTTTGTTGATTTGGTCGATCGTCTTGATTCGCCTCCACAAATTATCTGGTTGACGTGTGGCAATACATCAAATGATCGGTTGCGAGAGATTCTTAGTGCACATTTGTTAGATGCGCTGGAACTTTTGAGAACCGGTGAAAGGTTAGTGGAGATTAGCGGGGATTAGTCGCCACAGTAAAAATTCCAATGCTAGTGGATTTGACAACTGACTAAGCCTTCGCTTTCGGAATGGCAACCAAAGTAATAGAATTAGCTGGGTAAGTTGCCTGAAAGCCAGCAGCGCTGACACTTAAATCGTTCTGACGGACGATCGCCCGCAAGTTCGCCTCGCTGTAGGTGTAAACTTGAGCTTTGGCACCTGGGTTAAAGCCTTTCAGACTCAAGTTGCTGGTCAAGTTTTTACTGGTTTTGTTAATGATTACCAGCGTCAAAGCACCATCCTGAGTGCGTTGTGCTCCGTAGATTGACAATTGTCCCAGATCTGTACTTTGCGATCGCACCCAAGTCTCCCCGTACTTGCTGCCCTTACCGTCATAATTCATGTAGGTTCGGAAGGCATAAGCCCCCGGTTCCGAAGACTTGGGAGGCCCCCACAGCGTCGCTAAATCCAGTTGTTCCCGCCCAAAAATCCCCAGGATCTCGGCTTGAGTTAAGGCACCGTTCATCGACTCCAAACCGCCCCAATTGTATTCAGTAATGGCGACTTTTGTACCTGGGTAATCTTGCTTGACCCATTCTCGAAACCGGGGTATAATTGTTAGCGGCGGATTGTATTTACCAATCCAACTTTCATCAGTATAAGTGCTGTCCCACAGAGAACGAGTCGATCGCAATCGGGCTGCTTGCGTCTTAGCATCGCCGGCGGGACAATTAGCCAAACAGAGGTCATCGACGACAGGATAGTAGTGTTCGTCGAAATAGTCGAGGATGCGAACACCTTTTTGCTGTTCGTAGGCGCGCATTTGCTGCAAGTACCACCGCGCGAACCAGACGCCACCGTGTTTTTCGCGATCGCCCTTTACCCCAGAATCCACATAAACCGGCCAGCCAAAATCCGATGGCCCGAGTACCTTAGCGGTGGGATCTGTGGCTTTTACCATTGACGCATATTGGAAAGTGCGATCGCGCAATTCGTCATAACTTGTCGGTTCTGGATGAACATCGCGGTGAGTGTTTCCCCAACCGCTTGGTTCATTGTCCATTTGATAAATTTGCACGCCGCCCTTAGCGGCAGTACCGTGGGTTTTAACTAAATGTTGAACCCAAGCTTTTTGGAAATCTGGGTTACTGACAATACTAACATCAAGGCGGTTATTATTAGTAATTAAAGTGCCGTCGGGACGCTTCCCATTCCCGCACTTATCGCCTTCGGGAAAAATGTAGGGATTGGTTTTTTCTTGCGCGCCGTATTTGGATACTCTAAAACCGCAGTTCCAAGTGCTAAACTTATTTACATAGCCTATCATCGGGATGGTAACGATGCTTTTGCTGCCGTTATTGCGGTTAGTTTTGACAATTTTGTCAGTGGAATCGCCGGGAATGGGGTTTTTGTTGTCGCCGCCGCCGACGAAAAAGAAGTCATCGCCGACGTTGGAAGAATCGACTAACCAGTTGTAGCGGCTAGTGTGATTGGCGCCCCAGCGTTCCACCGGAATTCGCAACTCTTTGGCGAGGGCCGGATCTATGGCAAAATCGTTCATACCGTAGATGTCGGGACTGATGGAATGGCGATCGGCCCTCACGTCTACAGATAAGGTGGGACTGGCTGTTTGGGCGATGCCTACGGCCAGCTTCGCTAACGCGCTTTTGAAGTAGGCCGCAGTGGCGATCGTTGCCAAAGCTGCCAAAACGCCTAATAATAGTAGGATAATCCAGCGTGGTTTGTTGGAGGGCGATCGCCATAAAAATCGTGGATTCATTAATTTTGTGATATAGTGTTTAATAGAGCTTGTTTAAAATCTACTGCATTTTTGTAATAAATTTCAGGATTGTCGATTAAAGCGCGATCGATTACAGTAGCTAGCGGTTGAGGGATTGACGAAGTGCGATCGCGAATCGGAACCGCATCATTATCCAAAACAGCACGAAACGGGTCTAATCCTGCAAAATTGCGAGGCGAATATCCCGTAATCATCACATACAAACAAGCAGCCGCCGCCCAAACATCAACCTCCGGTTTCGCATACTTATAATCAAGCACTTGCTGTCGCGGCATAAAACACGGCGTACCAACAGCATTACCACTCATAGTTAAACCGCTTAAACCAGCTTGATCGAAAGCCTTTGCTAACCCATAATCCCCAATCTTAGCAACTTGTTTGCCGCCAATATTCGCCAAAAAAATATTCCCCGGCTTCAAATCCCGGTGAATCAAACCCTGTCCCTTTGCAAAACTACCATCAGCCAATCTGACATTGGGGATTTCCACATTATGCGTATAAATCAAACCATCTAACACTTGTATAATAATAGCTACAGATTCGGCGATCGGCAAAGTGTTCACACCGCGTTTTGCCATCAAATCAACAACACTACCACCCTCGCAGTATTCCATCGTAAAAAAGAAAGTTTCATCAGCATAACCCGACTCTTTAAATCCTACCACATTCGGATGCTTCAAACATTTAGTATTATCAACTTCCCGCAAAAACCAATTCACCGCCCGCTGATTCGCCGCTACCTTTGGTAACATCACCTTCAGCGCGACTTCTTCGTTTGTCTGCTTGTGTCGCGCCAAATAAACCAAACTAAAACCACCCTTACCCAACTCCTTCAGCAAAACATAATCGCCGAGAGTTCCAATATTATTTTTACCACCCACAGCTTTGAACAGAAAAGCTTTCAACATTTCCCACAGATTGGCTTGATTTGAGGGAATGATTGGGGGTGATTGTTGTTGGAGATTTTTGGCAATTTCCGGGTCAAGAGCAACAGCAACTCGAAAAGAAGTATCGCTGAGTGTAAATTCATCTCCCCCTTGCAAGTCGTACTCTGGAAATTGAATTTGAGCAGCTTCTTCGGGAGATTGATGTGCTTCTCGCTGACCAATTTTTTTGCTATTCACAAAAGTACCATTTTTGCTACCGAAATCGCGCACGCGGATATCGGGAGGATTGATATCTAGCAAACAGTGATAGCGAGAAATCGTGCGGTGTTTTTCGTCGTCGGGAATATTGGGATAGCAATCTTTGGCGCGGCCGATAATGCAAGTTGTGCGGGTATCAAAGCTGAATTCTTGGCCTTTGAGATTGCCTGCGGTGATGGTGAGGGTAACTTTTGAAGTCATATAGATTTATAGATTTTGGATTATTCAATTTGGGATTTGGATGCTCGAAACTCTTGCTCCGCACCCTTAACAAAGGACTAACTCTTGCTCCCCCCCTTACCAAGGGGGGGCTGGGGGGGGTAAAAGAGTTGATGCAATAAACGATGTAATTTAATCTACCCTCCTAACTCTTGCTCCCCCCTTACCAAGGGGGATTAACTCTTGCTCCCCCCCTTACCAAGGGGGGGCTGGGGGGGTAAAACACCCGATGTTCTCAACGATTTAATCCCCTCCACAATCACCTCTAAAACCCCATCCAAATTATGATAAACATCATCATTAGTAAACCTCAAAAAATGAATTTTTGCCGACTCAATAAACTCTTGCCTTTCTGCATCATATTCTACAGCACCATCCACAAAATGACTGTCACCATCAACTTCTAGTGCTAACTTGATTTCCGGCGAGTAGAAGTCGATCGCAAATGCTGCTACACTATATTGTCTGCGAAATTTACAATTTTCAAGCTGTCTGTTTCTGATACGTTTCCATAGCTGCTTTTCAGCTTCTGTCATTTCTCTGCGAAGTTTCTGCCGCTTGAATTTTTCCGAGCTTCTGTTGTAGAGTTTTGTCATTGTTATATAGGATTTTATTGTTGGTTACTGGTATTTTACCCCCCCCAGCCCCCCCTTGCTAAGGGGGGGAGTAAGAGTTAGTCCTCATGCAATAATTCATCAATGAATTCTTCCCGTTCATCCTCTGTCATTCCATCCCAGTCTTTTCCCCTTTGTGCAGCAGCTTGTCTCGCTTTTTCTGGGCTATCATGGGTTAACTTTGCCCAAGATTCCCAAGGCTGCATCAGCAATAGTTTTAATAATTCGTGTTTTTTGCGATCGGGTAATTTTTGAGCTAATTCAATTACTTGCTCATCGGTTAATGTTAATGTTGGCATTGATTCACCTCTCAGTAAAATCTGCTTTTTCAATATATCATATAGCCTTTCTCAGAAAGATGAGGTATGATGTTACTGACACTTACTCATGAGGATCAAACAGATAAGACGCGATCGAATGAACTATAATTATATGGTTCAGTAAAGCCCAGCGGAAGCGATATAACACATAATAGCATTGTTCTGACAGCACGAAGAAGTTGACTCACAACACGTTTACTTGTACTCCTCTTCATACATTGTGAAAAATGAAAACGTATTCGATTGATTTTCGGCAAAAAATTCTTGATACTTATCATACTGAACCGATTTCACAAAAAGCAATAGCTAAGCGTTTTTCTGTAGCCCTCAGCTTTGTACAAAAATTGCTTAAACAATATCGTGAAACAAAAAATATTACTCCCCGAACTGACCGATGTGGAGTCAAAGGCAAACTGAATGCAGAGCAACTACTCATATTGGGGAAATTGATTGAAGAAAATAATGATGCCACTCTTGAAGAACTTCGTTATTTACTTTATGGAAAAATTGGATTTTCTGTTAGTATATCGACAATAGCAAGAATGATAAAACTCTTAGATATTACCGTCAAAAAAAAGACTCTATTCCCTTCAGGCAAAGGCACAGAGCGAGTCCAAATACTGCGATGTGAGTTCTGGGAAAAAATTAAAAAGATTAGTTTGAAAGACTTAATATTCATTGATGAATCTGGAGTTAATTTGGCAATGGTTAGATTATATGCTAGAGCTTTGAAAGGTCAGAGAGCCAAGGGGCCAAAGCCAACTAAACGTGGTCAAAATGTCTCAATAATTGGAGCAATGTCAGTGTCTGAAATTTTGACATCGGTTAATCTAATAGGCGGAACTGATGCAATTACATTTGAAGCTTTTATTATCAGAAAACTTGTGCCAAAACTATGGAAAGGGGCTTGTGTAGTCATGGATAATTGTCCCATTCACTTGGGAGACGAAGTGAAAAAAGCTATCGAAAAAAAAGGGGCAAAATTAATATTGTTATCTCCTTATTCACCAGATTTTTCACCAATTGAAAATCTGTGGTCAAAGCTTAAAAATATTCTCCGTTCGATCGAGACACCTAATTATCAAGAATTAGCCAAAGCCATAGAGTTGGCGTTGGGTCAAGTTACATCATCAAATATTTTTAACTGGTTTACACACTGCTGTTATTGTACCTCATCTTTCTGAGAAAGGCTATAACACAAACAGCTATAGTCCTGGACGCGGGGGGTTGAGAAACCGGGTTTTTTACGACAATATATCGTTCCCGTCACAGATTCAATAAAAACCCGGTTTCTTTGGCCACAATGCGTAAGTTCAGAAACCGGGTTTTTTACAACAATATATCGTTCCCGTCACAGATTCAATAAAAACCCGGTTTCTTTGGACGTAGTGCGTAATTCCTGTAAGTATTCTTTGGCTTTGCTTCGATTCTTAAAGGCTGTTGGTTGGGCGACAGAAACCGGGTTTCTTCCTGAATCTGGGTGATGATGCGTAAATTATCGCAGAAACCCGGTTTCTTGGATGTAGCGCGGTGCTCAGAAACCGGGTTTCTTCCTAAATCTCGGTGAGGATGTTTAGATACTCGCAGAAACCCGGTTTCTTAGATTTTGCGCGGTGCTTATGGAGTTTGGAAGCTGTTGGTGGGGAGGTAGAAACCGGGTTTCTTCCTGAATGTGGGTGATGATGCGTAAATTATCGCAGAAACCCGGTTTCTGAGATTGATTTTACTTTGATTATTTGCTCGTTATGTCCCCACAAGCCCGTCGGAAACGTAGACAGGGCATGGCTTCGTGGTTTTGGGCTTTGTTATAAATCTTTATGAAATCCTGAAACGCTTAGATGTTACACTTTACAAGTCTCGACGAGAAAGAAGAGACCAACCCCCACCCAAACAACTTCTCCAACTTCCCAACTCCCTTCAAAAAACACCCCATTGGGAGGTGAGCTTCTGGTAATTTCTCTGAAAAAGTGAGGTCGTTGTAGTACAGCCATTGGTCCTTTTTTCTCCAGCCTACCTTGTCGCCAAACTTATACCAAACTTCTGTATCGTATTGTGTGGTTCCCCCCAGACTTTGATAGATGCACTTCTGCACGCTAAAGCCAAAGTGACCGTTTGAATATTGTACCCAAAGTTGGTCGATGGTACGCAAATCGTGGCAGGGGAATTTTTCAATATCCTTTATATTCAGCCATCCTTTTTCCTCCCTACCCGCCACCTTTAACATCACTCTTGCGGTTTCTTCATCCGCCTCTTTCCACTTACCCGTCGCCAATAAATTCTGCAAGTTTGTATAATCCATTCCCACTGTTGAAACCAACTTCACCTCAACAGCCATCTGTTTGAGCACAATACTTTCTGTATTGACGCGAGAGAAGAGAACCACCCACCCCACCCCCAACCGCCACCCCACCCATCCACTCCGAAGTGGGAGGTGAGCTTCTGGCGCTTTCTCTGAAAAAGTGAGGTCTTTGTAGTACAGCCATTTGTTATTTTTTCTCCACCCTACCCGATCGCCAAACTTTTCCCAAACCTCACTATCATACTCCCTAGTTCCCCCCAGACTTTTATAAATGCGTTTCTGCACGCTAAAGCCGAAGCGCCCATTGCTGTATTTTACCCAAAGTTGGTCAATGGTACGCAAGTCCTCGCCGGGAAAATTATCAATACTTTCTGTATTCAGCCCTCCTTCTTTCTCCCTACCCGCCACCTTCAACATAACTCTCGCCGTTTCCTCATCGGCTTCTCGCCACTTTTTAGACGCCAATAAATTCTGCAAATTTGTATAATCCATCCCCACGGCTGAAACCACCCGCGTAGTCTCAGCAGCCACTGGTTTTGGTATCAGCAAATCCAACCATTCCTGCACCGACTGCGGGCGATTTTGCGGTTCCAACTCCATCCCTTTCATAATCGCCACATTCACCCTGTCGCTAATCTCAGAATTGTGCTGCTTCGGCGGAGTTAAAGGAATATTTTGCTTTCTGAATTGCGACGGAAAGGGCAACTCACCAGTCAACATGACATAAAGCGTTGCTGCTAGGGAATAAACATCTGTATAAGCACCAAGTTCGGCGCGTTTTTCTAATAATTCAATGGGTGCGTAGCACTCAGTACCGGAATTACTATTTGTCCTCAGTTTCCCCGGCGCTGTAACCTGCCGCGCTAAGCCGAAATCAATCAAAACTGCTTCAAAACCCCGCTTTCTGAGCATAACATTTTGGGGTTTAATATCGAGATGAGTAAATTTTTTCTGGTGGACAAAACTCAGGGCGCTTCCGACTTGTTGAATAATTGGCAAAGCTTTCGCTTCGGACAAAATGCCGTTATCTTCGAGATATTCTGCTAAGTTAGTGCCGTCGATTAATTCCATCACCATGCACCACAATTCGATATTTCCTGCCATTTCGGGAAATACTTCGTAAACTTGGACGACGTGGGGATGGCTGCATCTTGCTAAAGATAATGCTTCGTTGACAAATTTGGTTTGGTATTCGCGAAAGTTTGGCTTACCTTGAACGTTGGCATTTAGGGTTTTGATGGCGACTACTTTGCCTTCTTTGGGTTGTTGGGCGCGGTAGGTGACTCCGAATCCGCCGCCGCCGAGGATGGCTTCGATGATGTATTTGCCGTTGTGGATTTGTTGTCCGGGGGGCCAGTGCCTCATGGCGGGTTTGTGGGGATGGAGAGGATGGTTTTGATTATAGCTGAGATGGGGGAATTTTGTTGGGGGCTTTGGGTGAGGGTGAGAAACCGGGTTTTTTCGGAGGTTGTCGGCGGTGGCGAAAATTCTCATAAAAACCCGGTTTCTTGAGGCCTTGGGTAAGGTGGAGAAACCGGGTTTTTTCGAGATTTTGGGCTGCAATCAAGTATTGTCGCAAAAACCCGGTTTCTTGGAGTCTTCGCGTGAGGCCAGAAACCGGGTTTTTTCCGAGATTTAGGGTTTTAGTGGGGTATTGTCGCAAAAACCCGGTTTCTTGGGGCTTTGCGCGAGGTTCAGAAACCGGGTTTTTTCCGAGATTTAGGTGACAGTTTTAATTTTGGCAAAAACCCGGTTTCAATCTTAAGTGTAAGCCTCCATTGGCAGACAAGAACAGACAAAATTACGATCGCCAAAAGCATTATCTACCCGGCCCACCGCAGGCCAAAACTTATGTTCGCGAGTCCAAGGAGTCGGATAAGCAGCTTCGGCGCGAGTATAAGGATGATTCCACTCATCAACCATCAGAGATTCTGCGGTGTGTGGCGCATTTTTCAAGACGTTATTTTGCGCGTCAACATTGCCATTTTCAATCTCGGCAATCTCCCCACGAATCGCAATCATCGCATCGCAAAAACGGTCTAATTCCTGCTTCGATTCGCTTTCCGTCGGTTCCACCATCACCGTACCGGCGACAGGCCAAGAAACTGTCGGCGCGTGATAGCCGTAATCCATCAGGCGTTTGGCGATATCATCGACTTCAATCCCTGCGGTTTTTTTGAGAAGTCGCAAATCCAGAATACACTCATGGGCGACTAAACCAGATTTCCCTTTGTACAAAACCGGATAATAGGATTCTAACCGTTGCGCCATATAATTCGCATTCAGAATTGCTACCTTCGTTGCCTCAGTTAAACCAACTCCTCCCATCATCCGAATGTACATCCAAGAAATAGTCAAAATGCTCGCACTTCCCCAAGGCGCCGCCGAAACAGCACCAACTGATTGCGATATTTCACCGCCTCCCTTACCAAGGGACGATTCTATCTTGCTCCCCCCCTTAGCAAGGGGGGGTTGGGGGGGGTAAGTTCTTAATTCTGTATCAGTAGAAGGCAAAAATTCCACCAAATGAGACATGACTCCAATCGGCCCCATGCCGGGGCCGCCACCACCGTGGGGGATACAGAAAGTTTTGTGCAAATTCAAGTGACAAACATCAGCACCAAAATCACCGGGGCGACACAAACCAACTTGAGCATTCATATTAGCCCCGTCCATATAAACTTGTCCGCCGCAGTTGTGGACAATCTCGCAAATTTCTTTGATTTTCGACTCAAACACGCCGTGGGTAGATGGATATGTTACCATCAAAGCAGCTAATTCATTTTTGTGTTTGTCGGCTTTCTTTTGCAAGTCGGCGACATCAATATTGCCCTGGGAATCGCACTCGACAGCAACTACTTTCATCCCCGCCATCACCGCGCTAGCCGGATTTGTACCGTGGGCTGACTGGGGAATTAAACAGATATTGCGGTGAGATTCGCCTCGGTGTTCGTGGTATTGGTGAATTACTAACAATCCCGCATATTCGCCCTGGGAACCAGCGTTTGGCTGTAAGGAAATTCCGGCAAAACCGGTGATTTCGGCTAGCCATTGTTCGAGTTGCACGAACATCATTTGATAGCCGCGAGTTTGGTTGCGCGGTGCAAAGGGATGTATGTTACCAAATTCCGCCCATGTCACGGGAACCATCTCGGCTGTGGCATTCAATTTCATCGTGCATGAACCTAGGGGAATCATCGATGTATTTAGCGATAAATCCTTGGCTTCTAAACGGTGCATATAGCGCAACAGTTCAGTTTCGGAATGGTAGCTGTTGAAAACTGGATGGGTGAGATAACTGGTTGTACGATCGCAAAACTCAGGTAACATCATATAGGAAGTGAAGGCGTCTGCATTCAGCGGAACGCTCAGAGAATTCTCGCCGTCACCCCTGATATAATCCTTCTCCCGTGCAAAGATTTTCCACAACTCTTTGACATCGCCCGCCGTGACAGTTTCATCCAGAGTAATCCCCACGGTTGTTTCATCGAACACCCGCAGATTAATGTGGCGATTTTGAGCGGCTTGGAGAACTTCCGATAGCGGTTTATCTCCCAATTCTACCCGGAGAGTATCGAAGAAAGGTCGATCGCCAATTGCGTATCCAAAACTGGAAAGGCCAGATGCTAAAATTGCGGTTAAGCTGCGTACTTGTTCGGCAATTTGTTTGAGTCCAGACGGGCCGTGATAAACAGCATACATACTCGCCATCACTGCTAGCAAAACTTGGGCGGTACAAATATTGCTAGTTGCTTTTTCGCGGCGGATGTGCTGTTCGCGAGTTTGCAAAGCCAAACGTAAAGCAGATTTGCCGTTAGCATCTTTGGAAACGCCAACAATTCGCCCTGGAACTTGCCGTTTAAACTCTTCTCGCGTCGCGAAATAGGCTGCGTGGGGCCCTCCGAATCCCATCGGCACTCCGAAGCGCTGGGTGCTTCCTACGGCTATGTCAGCGCCGAATTCGCCGGGGGGTGTGAGGATGCAAAGACTCAAAATATCGGCGGCTACTGTGACTAAGGCGCCGGCTTGATGTGCCGATCGAATAAAATCGGTATAGTCGTAAATTGCGCCATCGGTGGCTGGGTATTGCAGAAGTGCACCGAAGATAGTACGATCGCACTCAAAGCTTTGATGATCGCCGACAATCACTTCAATTCCCAGCGGTTTAGCGCGAGTTTGCACCACTTCCACGGTTTGAGGGTGACAATCTTGCGAGACAAAAAACGCTTGTGCTTTATTTTTATTAGCGGCGTAACTCACCGCCATAGCTTCCGCAGCCGCAGTCGCTTCATCCAGCAAGGAAGCGTTAGCAATTTCCAAACCCGTGAGCTCGATTATCATGGTTTGGAAATTCAGCAAAGCTTCTAATCGCCCTTGGGCAATTTCGGCTTGGTAGGGAGTGTAGGCTGTATACCAGCCCGGATTTTCGAGGATATTGCGCTGGATAACTGGGGGTGTGATGCAGTTGTGATATCCTGTCCCGATGTACGATCGAAATACGTGATTTTTAGCAGCAATTTCTTTCAATTCTGCCAAAGCAGCGTACTCGCTTTTGGCTGCGGGAAGTTGTAGGGGTTGATTCATGCGAATCGCCGCTGGAATCGTTTTGTCAATTAACTCATCGAGGCTGGAAATACCCAAAACATCTAGCATTTGCTGGATTTCGCTGGGTGTTGGGCCAATATGTCTTCCCGCAAAACCGTCGATGGGGGAAAGGTTTTGCTGTTGGTTGGGTTCAATTTGCGGGCTGTAGAGTACCAAGGCTGATTCTCCTGAATGGATTTCTTATTACTTTGTAACATTTCGCAAAGAGAACAAGGAAGATTTTCTGCGTCTATCAAAGTCCGACAGGGGTTGAAACCCCTGTCTCATAGCAGAAGTCGTCTGAAGACGACTGTAGATTAAAGTCGGTGGTTGAAACCGCAAAGCGAGTTAAACGAAGTCTGCTTTAGCTGGCGAAGAGATCAAAGGGGTATTTAAGTCGGATTTGGTATCAGTCGTCTTTAGACGACTTGTGCTAAAAGCCCCGTGGGTTTCAACCCCTGGCGGATTGTGGAAGAATCAAGGAACCCCATGCCCCATGCCCTGTTTGGCCCATGCCCTATTCCCCTTCTACCATTTTGCGATAGTCTTGAACCGACAAAGCATCATCCGCATCGCTAGCGTTGTCAACGCGCACTTTCAGAAACCAGCCAGCGCCGTAGGGATCTTCAGCCAAGTTTTCGGGAGACTCTATAATGTCATCATTGCGTTCTACGACTGTACCAGTCACAGGCGCTTTCAAGTCTTCAACTGCTTTCACTGACTCGACTGTACCGAATGGTTCGCCCTTTTCCAACCCTGCACCGACTTCAGGCAAATCTAGAAACACAATATCACCGAGTTGGTCAACTGCAAAGGAACTGATGCCGATCGTGGCTATTTCCCCTTCGAGTCGGATGTATTCGTGAGTGTCTAGGTATTTTAGGTCATCGGGGTATTGTAGTGCCATGTTTTTTCTCGCAATGAACAAAGTCTCAATTAAATCTTATTAAATTATGGGCATTGAGTTATGGCAAATTGGAATAAAAAAAATATGAACCTTTTACTTTTCGGGGAATTCTCTGTCCAACGAGTCTTTAGCTCTATAATTTTTATCTACGCTTTTCTGTGTCTTTACGCAGTCTTTTTTTCAGACAGGTTGATTTTTCAACCTCCCGCTGCTGGCTACCAGGATACCAGCGAAATCATTAAACTTAGCTCAGCTAATGGTCTGAAAATTTCTGCTGTTCATTTTCCGAACCCCCAAGCCCAATATACCATACTTTACAGTCACGGCAATGCAGAGGATTTGGGATATATTTGGTCGGTTTTGCGAGAGATTCGAGATAGCGGGTTTGCTGTATTTGCTTACGATTATCAAGGTTACGGTACGAGTCAGGGAAAGCCTTCTGAGTATAATGTTTATCGCGATAGTTCGGCGGCTTACGGTTATTTAACCGAACAGTTGCGAGTTCCGCCTAAGCAGATTATTGTGTACGGACGTTCTGTTGGTGGCGGGCCGGCTATTGATTTGGCTTCGCGGCAATCTGTGGGCGGTTTGGTGGTTGAAAGTTCGTTTGTTTCGGTTTTTCGGGTGTTGACGCAGATTCCGCTTTTGCCATTTGATAAGTTTGTGAATGTTGATAAAATTGGTAAAGTACGATCGCCCGTTTTAGTAATTCACGGTAAGGCAGATCGGGTGGTGCCGTTTTGGCACGGAGAGCAGCTTTTTGCGGCTGCTAAGCAGCCGAAACTTAATTTTTGGGTCGATCGCGCCGGACACAACGATTTAATGGAGGTCGCTGGCGATCGCTATGCTACGACTTTGCGAAGGTTTGTTGGTGCGATCGCCAATTAAGTTTGCAGTCAGGACTTGAGTCCTCAGAAAGAAGGACTGATATCGTTTCCGGTTGCATCGGAATGATTTAACCGCAGAGAACGCAGAGGACACAGAGAGAATAGAGAGATTAACAATTCCCATGCTACCGGATTTGATATGAAGTCCGAACGATCGAACCTTTTTTTTCGATTTATTTAAGGTTGAATGAAAATGCCGATCGCATTATGGACTCTCGCAGCAGTAGACGGCGGGCGATCGAGCAAACTGCCTCCCAAATACAAACTTGTCGAACTTCCCCCATCCAAGTTTAAAGCCTCCACAGCACCCATTTGCTGCAATATCTGCGCCAGTTCCGCGAAATTTGGGCCGGCCCCGCCCGCGCGATTGTGCACAGCTACAATTAGCAAATTCCCCGCAGCAGTGCGCCCGATCGCACTCCGAATCGCCGTCTGTCGAACATACGCATCGCTAAAGCCTTCCGCCTTCGCATCCACAGCCACTCGACTGTTTTTTACCAACACCGGCCCGCCACCGAGAATGTAGGGAAAGCGGTTGAAATTAGCCGGAATTGTGTTAGTTTCCAAACGCAATAAATTTCCTGCTAGCAATTGGGATGCAGGAGACAAATCGGAACGCAAAGCTAAAATATAACCGTTTCCTGGAATTGGAAAATTGGTTTTTCCCGTGGCACCTCCGGGGGATTGACTGACAACTCTATCGCCCGCAACTGTGACAACTATTTCATCGTCGGAAAACGGAGTATAAGTCCCTCCCCAATCTGGATTGTAACGGCCGATTCCCGATTCCACGTAGGCACTATTTAACTGGGAAATAGATAAACGCTGATTTGCTGAAGTTATCAAAGTTTCTTGCAAAGTTAAACGATCGATCGCAAATTCGCCTCGATCGTTCCAAGCGATCGCCCCGCGATTCAATATCGGCCCGGAAAGCCATTTCGTATCCCGCCGAATCGCACCTAAAGCTAGTCGATTGATGCGATTGAAAAATCCGGCATTAATTGCAGCAGCCGTTCCCGAAAGTTCCGCTGTTTGTAATAAAGGTGCACTACCTTTCTCTGTCGGCGGATTGCTCAACAACGGTCGAATTTTGATGCCGGATTGACGCGGATTCACTTCTAAGGAATATACCGGGAAACGCGCTGTTCCTAAATTTTGATACTGTTGTCTCCATCGAACTCCCGCCGCCCAAGCAATGTCTTTTTCTACTAACGAGTCGGGGCGAATGTCGATTACTAATCGATGGGGATTTCCTAAACTGAAAACTTGCGGCCGCCAACCTAAGGGAATTTGTACTTTGATTCTGGTTTGATTCCCCGCAGGTTCGATTTTTAGCGATCGCAATTGCTGACTGGTTACAAAAATGCGATCGCCCAAAGTGCGATCGACTTTGGCATCGATCGCGATCGACCATTCTTGACTGGCGATCGCCTGTATGGGTGCTAGCGGCTGCGAGAATGCTGGTTTTGTCGGGTCGTCTGGTGTTTCGAGGTTTGGTGTTACGGGGCTGACCTGCAAAGGGATAGCGGGTTTTGTGGGGTCGTCTGTTGGTGATGGGCTGGGTGTATCCACAAAGTTAACTTGCCACGGGGCGGCGCGATCGAGATCTAGAACAATGCGATCGCCCGTTTCTCTGGCTGCTTGCCGAATTCCGGTGACATTCGCAGGTTGAGTGGTGATTTTTAGGAGATTATTGTCGATCGATATTTGCCAGCCGGCAAGTTTAGCAAAATCGGTAATATCTAAGTAACGATACGCACCAGTCGATCGCACTGTCAAACTTTGAGCATTACTTAAAGATACGGAAAACCACTGTACAGGTTGTTTGGTACTGTCGGCGGTGGACAGCAAATCGACTCCGGCAGATTGCATTAAGCCAACATCCGCAATCCAAGTTCTGAAATTAGTAGAAGTGTTATTTGTTGGCTGTTGAGTCCAAGCTAAGGGAATGATCCGCCCGTTGAGGGAGATTTGGCGACCTTGTTTGATTGTGGCAACTGGCGGTATAGATTGAGTCATCAGTTTTAACTCAGACTTTGCACTATTCTTGGACAGAGGCAAGATGCCTGTGCCACTATCCATCAAGCTATTTGTGGGGTGGGCATCTTGCCCGCCCCCAGAGGCCACAGGCAAGATGCCTGTGCCACTATTTATCAAGCCTTTCTTTGTGGGGTGGGCATCTTGCCCGCCCCCAGAGGCCACAGGCAAGATGCCCCCAGAGGCCACAGGCAAGATGCCTGTGTCACCATTTATCAAGCCTTTCTTTGTGGGGTGGGCTTCTAGCCCGCCCTCAGTCACAGGCAAGATGCCCCCAGAGGCCACAGGCAAGATGCCTGTGCCACTCCGACTCTCTTGGGCTGTTGCAGGTTGATTCCAGACTGAGTACAGAAGGATCGTCGCCAGTACGGGCGAAATCGACACTGACAATATCCAGGGCCAAACACTCGATCGCCTTCTGTTAGCTGCTACTAGCCGTTTTTGTCTAATGTGCATTTTTTTATTCTGGAAACCTAAAACCATTAACCTTCAAAAACGCCTGTCTTATAGCACAACGGTAAAAAATTCTAATTTTATTGGATAATCTTAATTTCTTTGGCTGTGTAGTTGGCTGTAGTTAGTTGCATAATATTAAGGCAGGGTTTAATTAGTTGTGAGCCTCGCTGCTACAACACTACTTGCACCTACTCACGCCCGCGAGCAGGTGTCTTTTATGTCTGGGGCGCTGACGAAAGCAACTAAACACCGCAGTGAACAAAATAAAGCTAAAGTTACTATTTACTGATGTTCGCTGCAAGGCGATCGAGCGGACTCAGGAAAAAACACGCAAAAAACTCGATCGCCCCCAATATATCTAGTTGCAGGGCGGCAATTTATCAAAGGATCGCTGCTTTTTAACCGCAGCGTATTTTGCGAGATATCTCCGAAGCGATGCGATCGAGATAATTTAAAATCTCCAAACAGGGTTTCCGCGTTACGTACAGGAAGCATCTACGTAAATTTTTATCGAATCAGCTTGCTATGTGCTGTTTTAAGATTTACTAGACTCCCACCGCTCGGCAGCATTCTCTCTCCGAGCTATAAAAACAAATCAACCACACAATCACAGAAATAACATTCAATCAACATGGGTAACACGATCGATCTAAACAGCAACGTGCATCAAACTGAGCGAGGAACTCCATTTGCCGGCCAAAACTGGTTAGTGGAAGAAAGAGATGCCTGCGGTGTGGGGTTTATTGCCAATCAAAGCGGCGAAGCTACGCACTCACTTATTCAAAAAGCCCTCCCAGCCTTAACTTGTCTGGAACATCGCGGCGGTTGCAGTGCAGACTCCGATTCTGGCGACGGCGCAGGTTTGATGACTGCAATTCCTTGGGAATTGTTGCATACTTGGTTTGCCGAACAGGGAATTGTGCCTCCACCACAGGAAAACTGCGGGGTAGGAATGATGTTTCTGTCTCAAGATGAAAGTCAAGCCAATACCGCGCGGCAGGTGGTTGAGGAAGTTGTGAAAGCACGCGGTTTCACTGTGGTGGGATGGCGGAAAGTTCCCGTTGTACCGTCGGTTTTGGGCCCGCAAGCACGGGAAAATCAACCTCAAATCGAACAAATCATTGTAAGTTCACCAAACTTAGCCGGAGATGAGCTCGACAGACAGTTATTTCTCGCCCGCCGCACGATCGGACACTCGCTATCGGATCGCCCAGGCTTCACCCGCCAAGACTTTTATAGTTGCTCTTTTTCTTCCCGCACGATCGTCTATAAAGGCATGGTGCGATCGGCAATACTCGGAGAATTTTACCTCGATCTGAAAAATCCCGCTTATAAAAGCGCCTTTGCCGTCTATCACCGCCGCTTCAGCACCAACACCATGCCCCGCTGGCACCTAGCCCAACCCATGCGCTTGCTGGGACACAACGGCGAAATTAATACGCTGTTGGGCAATATTACCTGGATGAAAGCGCGACAAGCGAATTTATCTCACCCGAATTGGAGTCAAGCCGACATCGACACCTTCAATCCCATTGTCAACTCCGAAAGCAGCGATTCGGCAAACTTGGACAACGTGATGGAAATGTTGGTGCACTCCGGCCGATCGCCCCTGGAATCGCTGACAATTATGGTGCCCGAAGCCTACAAAAATCAGCCGGATTTGGTTCCCTATCCCGAAATTGTCGATTTTTACGAATATTACAGCGGTATTCAAGAACCTTGGGATGGCCCGGCGCTGTTGGTATTTAGCGATGGCAAGCAAGTAGGTGCTACGCTCGATCGCAACGGTTTGCGTCCAGCCCGCTACTGCATTACTAAAGACGGTTTGGTAATTGTCGCCTCCGAAGCCGGAGTTGTCGATATTCCCGAAGCAGATATCGTCGAAAAAGGCCGCTTGGGGCCCGGACAAATGATTGCAGTGGACTTGCAAACCAAGGAAATTCTCAAAAATTGGCAGCTAAAACAGCGGATTGCGAAGCGCCACCCCTACGGCGAATGGCTCAAACAACACCGCGAAACCTTGCAACCTCAGCCTTTTGCCGAAACCGCAACCCTCGACTCGCAAGCCCTGTTAGCCACCCAAACTGCTTTTGGCTACACCGCCGAAGATTTGGATATGGTAATTGTGGAGATGGCAAGTTCTGGAAAAGAACCGACTTTCTGCATGGGCGATGACATTCCCTTAGCTGTGTTGTCAGAAAAGCCTCAGTTACTTTATAACTATTTCAAACAGCGGTTTGCTCAAGTGACAAATCCGCCGATCGACCCCCTGCGCGAGGGGATGGTGATGTCGCTGACAATGAATATGGGTTTGCGCGGCAATTTACTGCAAGCAACACCGGAAAATGCCAAGCTGCTAAAAATTGATTCCCCCGTACTCAACGACGGTGAACTGTCTTTCTTGAAAGACCAAAAGTCTTTCCCTGCAAAGCAACTGTCAACTCTTTACAAAATTACTTCCGGGCCTGCTGGCTTGCAAAGCGCAGTCGAGCAACTTTGTCAAGATGCTGTGGAGGCAATTCGATCGGGCGCAAGAATTCTGATCTTGAGCGATCGACCATCGCAGAAAAAAGGCGAATCTGCTGCTGTGGGATTGAGTGATGAATGCACTTACATTCCCCCCTTGCTAGCAGTTGGTGCAGTTCACCACCACTTAATTAGCGTCGGGATGCGGATGCAAACTTCGCTGGTTGTGGATACGGCGCAGTGCTGGAGCACTCACCACTTCGCGTGTTTGATTGGTTACGGCGCGATCGCAGTTTGCCCTTATTTAGCACTGGAAAGCGTGCGCGGCTGGTGGTTTGACACCAAAACTCAAAATTTGATGGAACATGGCAAAGTTCCCAAGATTACCGTCACTGAGGCTCAAGCTAAATATCGCACAGCGGTAGAAAACGGCTTGCTGAAGATTATGTCGAAAATGGGGATTTCGCTGCTGTCTAGCTATCAAGGCGCGCAAATCTTTGAGGCGATCGGCATTGGCGCCGATCTGCTCAATTTGGGATTCAAAGGCACTGTGTCTCGAATCGGCGGTTTGAGTATCGCTGAACTTGCTAACGAGGTAATGTCTTTCCACTCTCAGGCTTTCCCCGAATTACTCCAGAAAAAGCTGGAAAACTTCGGCTTCGTGCAGTACCGCCGAGGTGGCGAATATCACATGAACAGCCCGGAAATGGCCAAGGCTTTGCACAAGGCTGTGGCTACATTTAAGGCTGATACTAACGGTAACGGTAACGGGGCCGAAGTCTCTCCCGCCGCGAGCGGGGACGCTCGCACTGAAGCAAAAACGGCTTACGATCATTACGAGGTTTACAAAAAACAGCTAGAAAACCGCCCGGTTACGGCTTTACGAGATTTGCTCGACTTTGCGAGCGATCGCCCTTCCATCCCCATCGAAGAAGTCGAATCTGTAGCAGATGTTGTCAAACGCTTCGCCACCGGCGGAATGTCTCTCGGCGCTTTGTCGCCGGAAGCCCACGAAACACTCGCCATTGCAATGAACCGCATCGGCGGCAAATCCAACTCCGGCGAAGGCGGCGAAGACCCGATTCGATACAATGTGCTGAACGATGTGAGCGCGGCCGGTTTCTCACAAACCCTACCTCACTTAAAAGGTTTGCAGAACGGCGATACAGCCTGTTCGTCCATCAAACAGGTAGCTTCAGGACGTTTCGGGGTAACTCCTGAGTATCTGATGAGCGCCAAACAAATCGAAATTAAAGTCGCACAAGGTGCGAAACCGGGTGAAGGCGGTCAATTACCGGGGCCGAAAGTGAGCGAGTACATCGCCTATTTGCGCCGATCGAAACCGGGTGTCACTTTGATTTCGCCTCCTCCTCACCACGACATTTATTCGATCGAGGATTTGGCGCAGTTGATTTTTGACTTGCATCAAATCAATCCGAAAGCGGGTGTTTCGGTGAAGTTGGTATCGGAAGTCGGTATCGGCACTGTAGCAGCGGGCGTTGCGAAGGCAAATGCTGATGTGATTCAAATTTCCGGCCACGACGGCGGCACCGGTGCGTCTCCACTTAGTTCGATTAAACACGCAGGTTCTCCGTGGGAACTCGGATTGACCGAAGTTCACCGAGTGCTGATTGAGAACAAGTTGCGCGATCGAGTTTTACTGCGCGTTGACGGCGGCTTCAAAACTGGTTGGGACGTAATTATCGGCGCTTTGATGGGCGGCGAAGAGTACGGTTTCGGCACCGTGGCAATGATTGCCGAAGGCTGCATTATGGCTCGCGTTTGCCACATGAATAGTTGTCCTGTGGGCGTCACAACTCAACAGGAACACTTGCGGAAACGGTTCCCCGGAACGCCGGAACACGTGGTTAATTTCTTCTATTTCGTAGCAGAAGAAGTGCGGAGTTTGTTGGCGAAGTTGGGTTATAAGTCGATCGCAGATATCATCGGCCGCGCGGATTTGCTGAAGATGCGGGATGGGGTGAAACTAACTAAAACTCAAGCGATTAATTTGGATTGTTTGACGAAGTTACCGGATACTAAGGGCGATCGATCTTTCTTAGTCCACGGCGACATTCACACCAACGGGCCTGTGCTGGATGACGAATTGTTGGCGGATGTTGAGATTCAAAGTGCGATCGGCAATCACGGCACTGTCAGCAAGAATGTAACATTGGTAAATACCGATCGCACTGTGGGAGCGCGTTTATCAGGTGCGATCGCGCTGCAACACGGCAACACCGGCTTTAGCGGTGAAATTACCCTCAACTGCACGGGTAGCGCGGGCCAAAGCTTCGGCGCGTTCAATTTGCCGGGGATGACGCTGGTACTGTCTGGCCAAGCTAACGACTACGTTGGTAAGGGGATGCACGGTGGCGAAATTGCGATCAAACCGCCGATTGGTGCGACGTATGATGCAGCCGAAAATGCGATCGTTGGCAACACTTGCTTGTACGGCGCGACGGGCGGAACCCTGTTAGCTGCGGGTAAAGCGGGCGAACGGTTTGCGGTGCGTAACTCAATGGCGAAAGCAGTCATTGAAGGTGCAGGCGATCACTGTTGCGAGTACATGACTGGTGGCGTGATCGTCGTCCTAGGAAAAGTCGGCCGGAACGTCGGCGCTGGAATGACTGGCGGCTTGGGTTATTTCCTCGATGAAGATGGCAATTTCCCGGCTCACGTCAACGGGGAGATTGTCAAGATGCAGCGGGTTTCTACAGCCGCTGGGGAAGCGCAGTTGAAGGAGTTGATTGAGATGCAGTGCGATCGAACGGGCAGCAAAAAAGCCGCGAAGATTCTCGCAAATTGGTCGGAATATTTGCCGAAGTTCTGGCAAGTTGTGCCGCCAAGTGAAGCGAATTCGCCGGAGGCTTCGGAACAAAAGATTGCTGTGGAAGTTTAATTTTGCGGCTGGTTAAATAGATGAGGGGTGACGCGAGTTGCCCCTTTTTTGATAATTATTCTGGGTTTTTGAGCTGTAGAGTCGATCGCAACGCTGCGGTGTTATACTAAATGTCAGGTGTAACACCTGTTAACATAAGCAACTTTTAAAGCTATATGAAGACAGGTGTATTACCCGAGGACAAGTGTTTGAAGGTAAAGAGTAGAGATAATGGGTATTAATGTATGCGAGCAAACAAGCAATGCCTTCCAAAAAGCCTGTAATCACCATCCGAGTGAACCCCGAAGAATATGAGGTTTTGCAAGAATGGGCTGATTCCGAGTTCAGAAGTGTGCCCAGCTTAGTGCTGGCATTCGTTCGGAAAACGCTCTTAGAGCGCAAGCAGCAACACCCAGACTATCGAACTCAACAACCTAAATCTAAGTGCGACTCGTTGATTGGCAAATCACGGTAAACAGTCCGTACATAGCTAATCCAACTCTAACCAACAACGGAAAAGAGTTGAACTCTCGGA